>DATKXE010000557.1:0-6284 GCA_035529195.1 Anaerolineales bacterium | reverse complement strand
GGTATAGGACAGAAACTATTACTGGCTGGTTGATACGGAGGCAGTTTATGCCGCAACTTTCACCTGGATAATTCTCGTAGATGGAACGAATTCCTTCAACCTTACAATTGTCAATACCTTCCGAGAAAAACTGTTCCGCTTAATCAGGGGAATCTCAGTGGGTCAAGAACAAAAAGCGGACTTGAGTGATTTTTTTAAGAGTTTAAGTGATGCCGCTCAAACTCATTGCGTGAGAAGTATAGAATCTGTGCCTCGGACTCGCTTGTTGAGGGGTTCTAATCGTCTAATTGCTCTAAACGGCGAGAAAAGTTGGAAGAATTGCCGATGAATTGGTCGAATTTACCGATATCCCCATTTTACATGGGTGACTGAAAGGGCCGCCCAGGCTGATTTACTTTTACCTTGGGGAAGAAGTTAAATTCTCGCACCCAATAGGAATAATAGTCTTCCGTACGGGAGAAATAACATTTGACCTAGATCTGATCACGCACACATTCGATAAACTCAGTGCAAGCTTGGTCGAGAAGTTTGTTGAGGTTGTGACAAAGGCTACCTCTTGGGTTATGTCGGATATAATTTAAATATACTGCAAACACATTCTAACCACGAAAATCAGATGGTAAGCAAGATATTTCTTCTCAAGAAGAGTTACACAATCGAATGTCGCGATTAAGGATTGCATCGGAGGCAAATATTGATCAGTGTGCTGAAATTTGATGGGGAGGCAACTCACAGGATGAATCGAATTGTTCGGCAAAGTTGGGTGCATGCGGTCAGCCCCACTGAGCCCGAACTTTCTCAACTCCAAGAGATAGGAATTCCGCGTGAGCTGTTGGGCCACGTACTCGACTTCAACGAACGATCTCGTATAGTGAGGCGTGGGGATATCGTCTTTATAGTGGTGCACCTGCCTTATGATCAGACGAGAGGGGCTGGTATACCGTACGTCACCGCACCGACCAGCATTTTCTTACTTCCCGATCTTCTCGTTACGATCGAGCCTATGCCGATGGGGCTCCAAGAGGAGTTGTCGGCAAACCCCCCGTCTGGGCTGAGTTCAAATGATATGACGCAATTTGTCCTCAGGTTACTCTTGTTCGCCGGATCTGAGTACCTCGCTTATCTGAAAGATATTAATCGTGGTGTCGATGAGGCCGAAAGCCGCCTCCAGAATTCGCTTCGAAATCGTGAAGTTCTCCAGCTTTTGAACTATCAGAAGAGTCTGATCTATTTCACAACTGCTTTGAATTCCATCGAAATGCTGTTAGAGAAGCTTCGAAAGGGAGACTTTCTTGTATGGTCTTCTGAAGATGAGGGGCTGGCAGAGGATGCGCTGATCGAGATTCGTCAGGCAATATACCAAGTCGATATTGCCCAAATGATGGATGCCTTCGCGTCGATAGTCTCCAACAACCTCAATACTGTCATGAAGTTCCTTGCAGCCATCACGATAATCATCAGCGTTCCTATGCTTATTGCCAGCCTTTATGGTATGAACGTCCAACTACCCGGAAGATCTGAGCCAACTACTTTCGCCTATCTGATTATTGTGTCAGTCCTGTTATCCGTCATAGTGATCATCTTGTTCAGGAGAAAAGACTGGCTATAAGGCTGCCTATCCCCTTCATGAACCACATCAATCAGCCTGCAAAACCTCATCATATTTGAAGAGGTCATTAATCTATTCTGCTAAAGTCATGTAATAAGCTATCAGGGAATCGGTTACAGGAGTTAATTCGCAAGTATCCAACAGTTCTCTATCCAAATCAATCCATAAAAACCATGAGGGTCCTGAATAACTTTGAGAAGGTTATCGACAGTCAGATTTTTCCAATTGCATCAATGGATGTCAGACTAATTGAAATAAGGTTAAATCAAGGGTTTCCAAGCAACATCCTCTGTTTTTTTAAGATAAACCAACGCCTTTTTTTCTAGTTCAGAAGCCAGGAGTTCGGGATCTTCTCCCTTTATTAGATTTATATGACCTGCAGCCATGATGCCGTGACCCCCTGCTGTTCCCCTACCTTTTATTATGTCCTGGACAATATCACCTGCACCGAATTTCTTGTTGCGAGACCGTACTGACAGGATCAATTCATCCTCATACACCCCCATACAAAGCACCCATCGAATACCTCTCAGTCGCAGAAATAAATCAGCAATCTCAGCGCTAACGTCCGGGTAAGGCAAAGGGCCAAGGTACACTATGATAACGTCCTCAGCATATATTCGTACAGCATGTATGGCATCATCTATCCTTCTAAAATACTCAGGCAGTACCTGTGCTTGTTCTATCTGCACGAGTGCATTTACATCGATTTTGGGCTGTAGATAAAAATATGCTGACACATCAGCCGAGCTAGCTTTACGGCTGAGTCCCATTGTATCTGTTTTAATTCCGTAGAATAATGCAGTCGCTATGTCGGTTGGTGGGTTGAGACCAGCCTCCTGAAGATATTCTGTAAGGATCGTGGAAGAGGCACCAATCTCTGGTCGGACATCCACGAAGACTGCCTCAGCTGAGGTTGGACTCCAGTTGTGGTGGTCTATCACAATATCAGCATTTCTATGTGACGGTAGTGGATTATTACCTGTTCCAGGCTGAGTATCAACCAACGCAATCTTATTTGCCTCTCGAAGATCAGCTCGACGAAGTTGTCGTAGTGGATTCTTCAAATACCCAACCAGGGCTTTGTTCTCTACCCTCCCGATATGGCCTCCATAAGCGATTTTTGAATCAATCGATAATCTTTCCTTCAGTAAATAGCTAAGCCCTACAGCTGTGGCGATTGCATCTGGATCAGGATCGTTGTGCGTAAGGATTAACACATTCGTATGGTCTGCCAAGATATATTTAAGCTTTTCAGTGAGAGTGTTCATAATAATTCTTAAGTTTATTTAAATATTTAATTCTAGTTCGAATATTAAAATAAGGGTGTTTACAATCATCCCTTTAGTGCACTCTATGAGACATTATCCATTTCTATGAGTACAACCGATTATCCAGTATTCTTATTGGGTATTCTCCTAAAAGTCGTGTTATCCACTAATTTTTTAGCGTTTATAAGATCCTTGTATCGGATTTTATCTAAAATATAGGCTCGGTAATCGATAGTATAATATGTAAAATGTTGAAAATGCACAAAGATTTTTAAACACCCAGTTGGCTCGGCTTGAAGGGAGTATGCCAATGTACCGAATAGGATTGCTAATTACGAGTGTCTTGCTGTTGTGCCTCGCTACAGCTTGCGTCGCAGGTGAACCTTCCTATAACGCTCATGTCTGGGAGGATATAGATGGGGATGGCAATCAAGGAACGGATGAGATACCAATGGCTGGAATTATTGTACAGATCGTCGATCAGTCAAACGGACTCTTGTGGATGCGACCTGTAACAGATTCAGACGGCAATACCTTTCCATTCAAGGCAGGTGACAGTTGCGGGCAGTATGATATCTATTTGAGTGTTCCGGATGGTTATTGGCCAACCACTCCTATCGTAGTGAATACCCAAAATTGTAAAACAGCGCAGTTTGGTCTGAAGGAATATCCCTAACCATTGCGTCGAAATTGATCGGTTTGTACAGGTTTGGAAGGTGATTGGGATTGATACGTCACACTTGCTGTGACGATCTACAGGTTGTTCACTATTCCCTTTCCCTCAAGTGGGGAAACAAGATTACTTCGCGGATATTGGGTGTGTCAGTTAACAACATCGTTAATCGGTCAACCCCCATACCAAAGCCACCATTGGGAGGCATGCCGTAACGCATTGCCCGCAGGTAATCCTCATCCATTGGATGCCGCTCTTCATCGTCGGAAGTGTAGTCACGCCCCATCTCTTGGAAACGAGCTTCTTGATCAAGCGGATCGTTGAGTTCAGAAAATGCGTTGCAAATTTCCATTCCCGCAATGAAAGCCTCAAAACGCTCCACTGTATTGGTATCCCCTGGTTTGCTCTTAGTAAGTGGGGAGATATCGCGCGGGTAATCGTAGACAAAGGTGGGCTGGAGCAAATTTGGTTCCAGGAAATCCCCGATTAATGAATCTATTAGTTTTCCCCGTGTAGCCTTGGGATCAGGATGCAGGTCCTTTGTGCGCATCGCCTCCGCCAAACTTTCTGCAGTTGGATGCGCTTCAATATCAACCCCCGCCATCTCCTGCAAGCCTTCGCTGAGCTTCATCCTTGTCCAGGGGGGGTCGAGGTTGATTTCATGCCCCTGATAGGAGATTTTCCGGCTTCCGATCACCTGATCTGCGACATAGGCGATCATCTCTTCTGTGAGTGCCATCACCTGGTGGTAATCAGCATAAGCCATATAAAATTCAAGCATTGTAAATTCTGGGTTGTGGGTACGGTCGACGCCTTCATTTCGAAAATCACGACCGATCTCATAAACCCGTTCTAAATTTCCGACCAGCAGCCGCTTTAAATACAGCTCAAATGATATCCGCAGGTAAAGATCTTGTTTGAGCTGGTTGTGGAAGGTGACGAATGGGCGTGCAGCTGCTCCACCGTAGATCGGCTGCAGGATGGGTGTTTCAACTTCTAAGAAATCTTTGCTGTCCAGGAAATCTCGTAAACTGCGGATGACAGCAGCTCGCGAGCGGAATATGCGCCGCACATCTGAATTAATTGCCAGATCGGCATAGCGCTGCCGGTAGCGCACTTCCGGTTCAGCCAGTGTGGCATGCTGCACAATTTGACCGTCTACCATCTCATCCTTGGCAGCTGGTAATGGGGTTATCGCCTTCGCCAACATTTGGTAATCAGATACCCGCAAGGTGACCTCACCTGTACGTGTTCGGAACATCTCACCCGTTGCCTGGATAAAATCCCCCAAATCAAAAGATCGGTTGAACAACTCAAACTTGTCTTGCCCGAGGTCATCAGCCCTAAAAAAGAGCTGCACACGCCCAGCACCATCTTCGATATGAGCGAAAGTGATCTTCCCCATGGCGCGCATTGAACGGATACGTCCAACTAAAGTGGCAGCAAGAATATTATCCTTTGCGGATGACTCACTGCTTTCAAATTCCTGGATTGCTTTCTGGGTGGAATGTGAACGTTCTGAGTGTGCCGGGTAGGGATCAATACCCTGTTCGCGTAATTGATCTGCTTTTTCCAAGCGCACCTTTTCTAGATTCGAATACTCCTTTGCCATTTGCTTGCTCCCTATTCAAATAAAAAACCCCGCGCGAGTGACCTGCGCGGGGCATGTAATTGAGTTGCCCAATGCTACTCCACTTTAACAATTTTAATTTCGAAAGCACCACCCGGCGCTTCAACCTGGACCTTGTCGCCTGCCTTATGGTTGATTATCGCTCGACCAAGTGGGGATTCATTCGAAATCCGTCCTTCCCTTGGGTTCGCTTCAGCACGACCAACAAGCGTGTACACCTCAGGAGCAGCCCGGCCTTCCTTAATTGTGACCGTAGCGCCAACATCGACCACTTCTCTTTTCCCGGAACTCTCAATGACCCGCGCGGTGGCAAGCAGCATTTCCAATTCTTGGATACGGCCTTCAACAAAAGCCTGCTCGTTCTTAGCA
Organism: Anaerolineales bacterium; assembly: GCA_035529195.1. Classification (GTDB taxonomy): domain Bacteria; phylum Chloroflexota; class Anaerolineae; order Anaerolineales; family UBA4823; genus PFL25. The sequence continues at coordinate 732 of DATKXE010000557.1, read as the reverse complement.
GCTTCATATTCAGCATCTAAATCAACGCCCATATCGCCGCCATCTTCCATAGCTTCCCTCAAACGAGCAGCGACTTCCAGGCGTTTAACTGTTCTTAGTTGTTCTAATTCATCCTGCAATTTTTGGTAACCCGATGGGGTTAAAAAAGAAGGAGGCATTTTTTCACCATTGGACTTTCAGTAAAATATACTGCTAATCCCCAATAACATACAGGTTTTTACCTGGTGGCACTTATGAAAAGGAGATGCGGCGTCCTGGAAGTGCATTTCTGCGCTTCCACCGCCGCGCACGGATTTTAACACAATCCCCCTTGAATTGCAAGTGAGCAAACAAAAACGTATGTTCTAAGTAAATTGCCATAATCTGAGACCGTGGAGCGGTTCCCAATAAGTCTGGACTGCCTCTTGCATCTGGTCAGTGTCAGCCCAAAAGGTGCTGATCTGGGAAGAATGGGCAGCTATGGATGCCTTCCAAATTGTCAATCCTCGTTTCGAAATAGGAAACAGCTCATGGCTCATCTCCGTCTCAATCTCAAGCGGTATTTCATCTAGGCCAACTAAATAGGGGAAATCAGCATAATACCAGACTGTCCGATCGAGAGCCTCAACCGCGGTCTTCACCAGGAGATGATCTACATGGCCTCCCAAAGCGAGTGGGCTGACAATTTCACAGGTCTGAGGTAAAGCTTTTCCAAGCATATGCTTCAGATCATCAACCAATTGGGTTTCCTCT
>DATKXE010000556.1:0-6542 GCA_035529195.1 Anaerolineales bacterium | reverse complement strand
GACGTCGACCACATGTTGATCGTCACTGATCCTACGCAAAGGGGCCTGGTTGCTGCTAAGCGGATCGCAGAATTACGCACCGAACTCGATATTCGGGTTGAGAATGCTTACCTGATCGTCAATCGATTAACGGGTGATATGCCCCCCGCTTTGGAGAATGCTATCCAGCAATTACCGATACCCCTGCTCGGTGTGGTGCCGTCAGATAGCGATTTGATGGACTTTGAATTCAGCGGGCGACCATTGGTCGATTTAGGTGATGACTCGCCGGTCTTCCGCAGTGTTGCTGAAATGATGGAGCAGATCACGGATTAACACAATTTCATCCAGCCATCAATTGGGCAAAATTAGTCGAGTGGTGAATAATCTACCCCAAGACCACCATCTATCGCGGATTTTGAATCAGACAAACTGAATATCATAAATCCTTCATAAGAAAAAATACCCGGCCCTGAAACAGGCCGGGTAATCTTGTGAATTGTGCGGCCAGGATCAGAATAGACCAATCACGCGACCAGTCTCGAGATCCAGGTCAACATCATAGAAGACTGGGCGAGTCGGTAATCCGGGCATGGTGCTCATCTTGCCAACCAGTGGGTAAAGGAAACCAGCTCCCACTGAGGCGCGGATATCCCGAATGGGTACCCTGAATCCTGTTGGAACCCCCTTAAGGAGAGGATCGTGGCTCAGGCTCAGGTGGGTTTTTGCCATGCATAATGGCAGATCGTCGAAACCGAGTTTTGTATACAGCTCGACCTTGGCCTCAGCTTCTGGTTCGTAATCGACGCCATCAGCTCCGTAAATTTCCCTGCAAATGATCTCAATCTTCTCTTTGATCGACAAATTAAGTGGGTAAAGGAATTTGAAGTTGTTGGGTTTCTCAACTGCTTTCACAACCGCTTCTGCCAGCGCAGCAGCACCCGCGCCGCCCTCCATCCAATGCCTTGAGACGACAGAATCCTCTGCCCCAGCCTCGAGCGCTGCTTCACGTACCAGCTCGACCTCTGCCGGGGTGTCATCAGCAAATGAGTTCACCGCCACTACCACTGGAATACCAAATCCCAGGGCATTCTTAATATGCTTCTGCAAATTGGGTAAACCAGCTCTGAGCATATCCAGGTTCTCCTCGGTATAGGCCGGATCGAGCGGTTTACCAGCCACAACCTTTGGACCACCACCGTGCATTTTCAGAGCTCGCACAGTTGCTACTAACACAACCACGTTGGGAATCAATCCTGAATAGCGGCACTTGATATCAAAGAATTTCTCCATCCCGATATCAGCACCAAAACCTGATTCTGTGACCACATAATCAGCTAATTTCAGGGCGATCTTATCGGCGATGATCGAACTGTTGCCGTGGGCAATGTTGGCGAATGGACCTGCGTGAACGAAAACCGGTGTCCCTTCCAGGGTCTGCATCAGGGTCGGCTTGATCGCGTCTTTCATCAAGACAGTCATTGCGCCAGCTGCACCAATATCTTCAGCTGTGACGGCTTGGCCTTTTTTATTGGTTCCGATCACGATCCGACCAAATCGTTCGCGCATATCTGCCAGGTCGGTAGTCAATGCCAGGATGGCCATAATTTCGCTGGCGACCGTGATGTCGTAGCCCGTTTCACGTGTCATACCTTTTTCTGCTGGTCCCTGACCAATGGTAATGCCGCGCAAGAAGCGATCATTCGTATCGACGACCCGCCGCCAGGTAATCGAATCAGGATCGATATCCAGGCGGGCGAATTCGCTGCGCTCTTCGGGTGTCAGCTGATTGGGATCAGTTTTTTCGATACCAAGTTTCTTCAAGCGCCGTATCATGGAGGGACTGAATCGACGATTGCCTTCTTTATCTGCCGGGCATAAACGATTGAAAAGCTGCTCATCGGTTTGAGTGCTCTCGTGGAAAACGCGCACATCGATCGCAGCCGCGAGCAGGTTGTTGGCGGCAGTGATGGCATGGATATCCCCTGTAAGGTGCAAGTTGAAATCCTCCATGGGAATCACCTGACTGTAGCCACCTCCAGCTGCCCCACCCTTGATGCCAAATGTGGGACCCTGACTTGGTTGCCGAATGCAGGTGAAGACCCGCTTCCCAAGATGAGCACCCAACGCCTGGCTTAGGCCTACCATCGTGGTGCTTTTCCCCTCACCCAATGGCGTTGGTGTGATGGCAGTTACATCGATATATTTACCATCAGGGACATCCTTGAGTCGATCGAGAACGTTGAGCCTTACTTTCGCTTTATATTCCCCGTACAGCTCCAGCTCATCAGGAAGCAATCCTAATTCTTCAGCGATTAGGTTGATGGGTTTAAGCTCTGCCGCTTGGGCAATATCAATGTCGGATGGGACCGGGTCTAAAACTATGAGGGGTGTTGGTTTAAACGGTCGCAATCCTGGAAAATCGCGTGCTGTGGACATCTAATGCTCCTTAAATTGGTTTAGGTTGTTTCATAGATAACTGATTTGATACAATTGTGTCAGGTTTCACGTAAAAATGCAATTGACGCATGTCCTATTCCCTCACGCAAGTTGTCACTTCTCAGTAAAAATCACCGGCATTTTGCTTTTAGTTACCTTTGTCACCTCCAAAAACGAACGAATCATAGTTGTGTTTTGAACACCTTTTCTGTAATATATTTTTGACAGTGGAGATTGGATCCAACCAATAACCCATTTTATGTTGTCAGCATTAATTAACCAAGGAGATCTGAATGGCTGAAAGGAAGAAGGTATCCCTACCAAATTTGTTTAAAAAAGTCGCTAATGATGAGCCCATCACCATGTTGACCTGCTACGATTACCCAACTGCGCATTTCCAAGAGCTAGCAGGGATCGACATGATCCTGGTAGGTGATAGTCTGGGGATGACCATGCTGGGTTATGAAAGCACCCTACCAGTGACCATGGAAGACATGGTACGGCATTCCAAAGCAGTCCGCATAGGTTCTCCAAACGCATGGCTGATTGGAGATATGCCATATATGAGCTACCAACCCAGCGTGGAAACCGCGATTAAAAATGCTGGACGGTTGATGGCTGAAGCAGGTTGTGATGCTGTCAAACTGGAGGGGGGTGCAGAAATGGCTGATCGAATGGCAGGGATCGTCGCTTCTGGTATTCCCGCCATGGGTCACCTTGGTTTAACCCCCCAAAGTGTTAGTGCCCTGGGAGGCTTTCGCCTGCAAGGGAAAGGTGCTCTCCAGGCTAAAAAAATCATGGATGATGCCAAGGCGCTCGAAGAAGCTGGAGCATTTTCAATTCTGTTGGAATTGGTCCCTGATCGAGTCTGCAAATTGATCACCGAAAGAGCTGAAGACTGCTTCATCATCAGCCTGGGTGCTGGTCTTGACGCCCATGGACAGCTATTAATTTACCATGATGCTTTTGGTCTATACCCACGCTTTAAACCGCGCATGGCCAAGGTCTTTGCTGATGCAGGAAAGGTGATCCAGGAGGGACTAGATCAATATGTGCGCGAAGTTACCGAGCGCACCTTTCCACAACCGGAGAATTGGTTTGGAATGCCGGATGACGAATATGATGAACTGATAAATCTCCTAGATTAGAAAGCTTTTACGAATTCGTTTAATCAACCTCCTGGAGGCAGCACATGGCTAGTGATCTCCGTCAAAAATTAACCATCCCCGCTCAGCGGCTTGAAGCGATCAATTCTGTACTGTTAGATCCTGATCTGCGCCTGGTCAATGATTTCCTGGCTGTGGTTGAAAAATACGGCTCACCAGATGAAATCAACCGAAAAGCAATAGCAGCAGGTCAATTGGAAGCCCTGCTTCAAAGAGTGAAAGATACCCAACCCGCCTATCTGGAGGACCTGGAATGGCTGGAACAGCAGCGCAAGCAGCAGGCATTTATCACCATAAAAGATTACCGCTGTAAAGTCCTGGGCGAAGGTGCAGAAAAGGTCCTGTTCAATGAAGATTTTCCTGTCACACTCGAAGTGAGCGGAGTCCAATACTTCCCCTGGATCATCTCGGCTGCCAAATTGGCTATTGAACAAGGCACTCTGATGCCCGGCAGGTATATCAAGGTTCGCCAGATGAAAGAGCAGGAAGCAGATGGCGATCTGCCTGCGATAGCTGCTGCTATGCAGATCATTGGGGCAACCTATGTCGATACATTGGACACCAAGGGCACAGATGGATCAAATATCCATCTGGGAGGACCTGAAACAATCACCGGCTATTTTGGCGGTATCGGTCAGCCCAATGAGTACGCTCTAAAGTGGATAGACGAATACCTGTATTACTACACCAATTATGGTGTTCAGCAAGTCCTCAATATCAATTCTGGGACGGTCCTGCTTGGCTACTTACTTCACAGCATTGGGGTGGATATCGAGTTCAAGATATCCGTCTTTATGGGTAACGATAACCCGTATGCTGCTTTCTGGACATTGCTGGGCGCCAAACTATTCTCACGCGATGATGGCAGTTCCCCCCTGATCGGATTCAACTGGAGCAACTCAATCAACAACGAAACCATGGAAATTACCGCTCAGTTCCGGCAGAGTTTCGATTTTGAGCAGGTTGTTCGCTTCGAACACCATATCACCGAAACTTATAAAAGCATCGTGCGCCAACCTTATAACCGCCGGGATGAGCTGCTTGAAATCGCCGGTCACGTCCGTAATATCTCTGCAAAACATGAGGGTGGCGATCCTGAAATTGATGCTGCTCGCACCCATCCTTCTGATATCCTGGATTATTTTCGGGAGAAGGAGGAAATTATCGCCAGTGGAGATTGGGACTTCGTAACACAAAATTTTCTCGATAAAATGGATGCGACCAATCATACTGCTCGGGCTCTAACCGAGCGTGGGCTTTCTTTCATCGCGGCTGCAAAACTGCATCTGTGAAATGAGATAACCATGATCCCTGAACGAATGAATGCTTTCCTGAGAGAGCTGCTGCCCGAACAAACCTTCGAGAACCGCTTAATCAGGGATGGAGACAAGCGCTTCCTTGAATTTGGTATCCTGGACGTAGAGCGCTTATCCAGGTTGGGAATCCAGGTTGATAATCTTGGTCCCAGGCTGGTTGTGGCAATGTGGGATGAAGGTGCTCAACAAGAGATCGGTGGGTACCTGGTGGTCGATAACCTGGCCATGGGTCAACCATCCATGGGTGGCATCCGCATGCTGCCCGAAGTGACTCCTGCCGTGATCCATAATCTAGCACGCGGGATGACATTGAAGAACGCTGCTGCGGATTTGCCATACGGAGGTGGCAAATCCGGTATCGTCGCCGAATACGGGCTTTCTGCCGATGATCGCCTCCAGGTTGTGAGAGGCTTTGCTCATCTGCTCTACCGCTACCGGGATGTATACCTTCCAGGTCCAGATGTAGGCACCAACGATGCGGATATGAAGACCATCGCTGTCGAATCGGGGTTAGATAATGCCGTTTCAAAACCAGTGGACTTGGGGGGAAATCGAATCGACCAGCTGGGTGCTGCGGCGGGAGGCGTGATCATCGCACTCGACGAACTGTTGAAGGAGATGCCCCGGCTGAGTTCCTTAGCTCAGTTCGAGAACCTGGTGGTACCTGAGCCAGAAGAATTAACCGTATTAATCCAGGGCTGTGGGGCTGTTGGCGCTCACGCAGCGCGCTTCCTCTGCAGCTGGCTGCCTGGTGCTCAAGTGACCGGGATCAGTGATGAGAATGGATACCTGTTTGATCAGGCAGGCTTGCCGGTCGACACTTTGTTCCGCATGTGGCAGGATTGTGGTTCAGTAACTCGCCAGTATTTCCTCAATTTGCTGATAAATGATGAGACCAGCAAACCAGAAGTAAAATTTTCCAGTGAACCCGATGATTTGCTGCGCGAATCTGCATTCTGTTTTATTCCTGCTGCTCCAATTGCCAATTATCTTGATACCGACCCATCCTCAAATCCCAGTATGCTGGTTGACCAGATCGGTCGTTGGCATGTGATCATTGAAGGAGCGAATACATATTCACCGGATCCAGAGCGAAAAGCTTTCCGCTCCCGCATGGAAAGAGCTGTTTTCCGACAAATGGGAGTCATGATCGCACCGGATTACCTGGTAAATTCTGGAGGTGTGATTTTTGCTGCACAAGAGCAGCTGATCAAAACACCCGAGCACTTAAGGTTTCCAGATGAAATTAAGGGTGACCAAAAAGCTGTTGAGAGCTGGCTGGAGGAATATGCTGCAGAATTATCCGAACTGGCAGAAAAGCGACGAGTAGCTGCGGAATCCCACCGGGATGAAGTTCTCCGCCGTAATATTCGTGAATTGATCGACCTTTTGATCTCTGACGCGGATATGCTGCCCAACGAAGCGGCAGAGAGGATCAGCATCCGGCGTATCGCGGCCAGGGAAAGCGATCGTAAAGCTTTTGAGATTATGGAGGTAATGCCGTCCATTCCAGTAGACAGCACCGTTAAACAGGCAGCTGCCGCCCTTATCCAGGCAAGTAGTCCGATTTTAGTGGTGGTAAATGATCAATCAGAACTAGCAGGAGTAGTGACAGATTGGGATATTACCCGGGCGACAGCCA
>DATKXE010000555.1:0-2641 GCA_035529195.1 Anaerolineales bacterium | reverse complement strand
CTGGATCATCACTGCCTTTCCGTACCTCACTCCGGACAATCTATGCCGGTAATATGATAGTTAATTTACCTATTGAAGCTTCATGAAGATCAACCGTCAGATCAAAAGATGATCTGGCTGATTTATTTAAGAACATTTTCTAAGGTGTATAACGATGCTGCGAACATTCCTCATTTACCTCTCAAAAGCTGATTGGGCTCGTCAAATAGTGACTCGCTGGTCCTTCGCGCGCAAGGCCGCATCACGCTTCATCGCAGGTGAAAAACTGGATGATGCGATTGAAGTAATTAGAACCCTGAATGCTAAAAACATCAACGCCACCCTTGACCATCTGGGGGAACATACCTCCAATCCAGAGAAGGCTGTCCAGGCAACGAAAGATATCATCACCATCCTTGAAAGAATTCACCAGGAAGGTGTGCGATCAAATATCTCAATCAAGCTCACCCAAATTGGTTTGGCTGTCGACGAAGATTTATGCGCTGAAAACCTCAACCGAATATTAACGGCTGCGATCAACCTATCCACCTTTGTCCGGATTGATATGGAAGATTCTCAATGGCTGGAAAAAACGCTGGGACTCTTTAAAAATTCTCTAGTAGACTGCAGCTGCGAAAACGTTGGCATAGTCATCCAATCCTATCTTTACCGCAGTGAAGAAGATATATCCGCATTATTACGCTCCGGAGCCAGGATTCGCTTGTGCAAGGGAGCATACAAAGAGCCAGAAAATATCGCCTATCCCCAAAAATCGGATGAAGATGCAAATTTTGATCTATTAGTGCTCCAACTACTTGATGGATCAATAGCCAATGATATTCCATCTATCAGTGATGATGGAAAGATCCCACCAATTCCAGGTATCGCCACCCATGATGAGGAAAGAATCACATACACTAAAAAGGCTCTAATTGAGAAAGGATTACCCAAGGAGGCAGTTGAATTTCAGATGCTCCATGGAATACGTCGTGACCTGCAGGAAAGTTTGGCGCAGGAGGGATATCCAGTCCGGGTGTACGTGCCATATGGAAGCGAGTGGTACCCGTACTTTACCCGCCGCCTGGCAGAGCGACCAGCGAATCTTTGGTTCTTCCTTTCAAATTTGTTCCGCTAATTTTGTAAGTTGTGAAGAAATAAAGCCTTTATATGTAATTATCTCCATCCAATTTGATCTTAGGTAATTGTTCCATGCCCGCTTTACGGGCATAAGAAGACACAAGCCTGGACATTTCTTGTGTTTTTTTTGCGTCCATCTCAGGAGGTTGGTAATTTGCTAATAACTCATCCACGTGGGATTTTGCCCGGAGAAAGGTGTCGGGTTTTCGATTTTCCTTCCATTCACGCAATGAACCCCGGTCGATGATCTGTGAAGGCAAGTAAAATTCTTCCCGGTAGAGCTGACGGGTGAGTTTATGCTTCAAGAAGTTCCCAGGAAATTTGAAATCTTCGTAGTGAGCCAAAGCCAGGGTTTCCGCGGTTTGATCAACACCTTTTAGAAAACGTTTAGAATTGGCAATAACCTCCGCATCGATCACTAATTTCTCAAGACTCTGGCAAGCCAGGAAATCGAGCATCCCAGCACCAGAGATCATATTGATTCCAGAAAGTACTCCAAAATTGGTACTGGCAGCACTTTCCATTCCCGCTTGGGCATCGACGAGTTTGGCATCGGTGGCTCCCAAATAAGCATGGGTTGGTAAACCAAGGGATTTGGCCACTTGCGCATAGCCACATACTATAAGGGTGGTTTCAACGGCCCCAACAGAAGTTGTTCCCGACCGCATATCGAATAGGGCAGGAGCACCACCCCAGACAATTGGTGCACCAGGGTTGGCCAATTGATGGATAGTAATCCCGCTCAGGCACTCTGCAGCATGCTGTACGATAGAACCAATCAAAGTCACGGGGGAGGCCGCACCCGTGAGAGGCATAGAAACAATTTGCGCAGGTATATTTTCTCTCGCCAGATCGATTAAATTCTGGGAGGCAAAATTTGTCCAATTGAGCGGCGGTGACGGGCAGACATCAAATACTGCACGCGGCTTCTCTCCCAGATTTTCTGCATCTCCGCGGTCAATTTTTAGCAATTCAAACATGATTCCACTGGTTCCGGTGGAAAAAGATCCAGTGATGATCGGTTTTTCTGATAGTAGAAGGACCAGGTATAAACGGTAGAAATCACCAATCTCCTCGGGTACATCATGGCAGATCACGGCTGTCGATTGGGCATCGTAAACCGGTAGATTTTCTGCGATCTTAATGATATTTACCAGATCCTTGGATTGTGAGGGTCTGTGTTCTAATGAATCCGAATCAAGAATATTTACCCCACTGGAACCTGGATTAAAATGAACAATATCTCCTGAATAGCGGACACCTGGTTCACCGTTCAAGTTGAATAAGGAAAAGTCTCTTGGGACAGATTCCAAAGCTTGAAGTGCAAGTTCTTCTGGGATACTGACAACACCCTCCTGTTGATTGACGATCCCACCAGAAGATTGAAGCAAATCCAGAGCTTGAGGCGAACCTACTTTAACCCCGGGAGATTGGAGCAGTTCTAATGCTTCTTCGATGATCCTTGGGATGGTTTCAGGCGATAGAACCTGAAAATTGGGTCGCATAACAATATTCCTAAATGAAG
>DATKXE010000554.1:0-2585 GCA_035529195.1 Anaerolineales bacterium | reverse complement strand
TCTATCCTGGTTATCTGTCGATTGGATTGTTAAACCATCTGGGATTGGGTAATCCATCTTCATTTGCGATAATTCACATCGCATGTAATTCAGATCATATGATTTTTTCAGTCCAAGCAATTCAAGATTTGGCGCGAGATTAAGGGGCAGTGTGGATGGTCCCAATTTGAACCTGATGCTCTTCTTGTGCTCACCAACCACTCGTATTACATATTTCAGACGTTCAGAGACGTTGAAAGAATTAAATTGTGGGGAAATCACACCATTATAGGGATAGGTGTCGTAAGGAAATAAAGTAAGAACAAGATCCTTTTCTCACATCGTGTACGCATCTGCTGCTTCTGCAAGTGTTTAGATATAGGCTTGGGCATTAGACTCGCAATTTTTGTATGTTCAAGTTGTTCTGACATTGATTTACCCATGGATAATCATCCGGAAAATATCTCCAAGGAAATGTCAGCTTCCGTCATCTATCTTAGAAGTTAATGCAGACAAATATTTTTCTTCATCAAGAAGATGGATGGCGATTGTCTCTGCAGTGGGTGCAGTTTCAGCGCGCGCATACCAAAATGAGGTCAATGCAGCCTCAATTTGATCCAGATTTATTCCGTGGGAATCATTACCCCGTTTATATTCCAGGAAGTGCACGATCGCCTGGGCTTCTTCCCTGCTGAATATGGACAGCCGGTAGCGAGAATAATCGTGAAAAGTGAGTGCCCCATACCTTTTTGGATTGATAAAGGCATCTCTCCCGGTCCTCCGAATGAATACTTGTTCTCCGATCTGGTGCTCGACCGACAAATTGCTGAAGCCATGTACCAGAGAAAACACAGGATCAGCAACCTGCAGCTGCTCATTTAAATCCGCGATCAGGTATGCCGGAAGGAAGAACCTCAAACCTGCTTCAGAGAAGAAGTTTAGAGATCCTGAATGTGCGTCCAGTAGCTCAGATGGCAGCAAAGTCCAATCTTGCTGTCCGATGAACGACTTGATTTCATCATAAGGCTCACTCCCTTCGCTGGAGCCAAGCAGGTATTCATCCCCCGGATACTGGTAATCGCTAAAAGCAGTTCGGATCTTGCTGATAACTTGCCCTTTATTGATCATTACTTTCCCTCAGTGGAGTTCCTGATCTAACCCAATGTTCGGATTCGACAATGTATCTTTCTGAATTTGATTTATTAAGTAACCAGCTGTACAGAAATCCGGTTATAGGATTATCGGGTATATTTTCTGATTTGGTGCGTATCCCGGTCGGACCCACCTGCCAATTGGATCACGTTGATTCAATTTCTCATGGCTTTTACACTTACACCAGCGATCCTTGGGTTTCGGACAGCGTTTGATTGTAGCGTGAATCGACCGCAAGCTCTCTCGATCGACATCATAACCATAGTGATCAAATGTCTCAGAATCCAGTGCACCCCTGGTAGACTCCTCGTAAACCGCCAACCCTTCATAATCACAATCCCGGCAGCGGACAACCTGCAATGTGATCTCATCAGAGCGAGTATCTGATGCCAGCTCAATACTTCTTATGATCTGCAACGATTTTTTGTTGGAACATTCTGGGCATAGGAAACTCATATCACTCTCCGCAAATCATCATCATTGGTATATGATTATTATACGTAATTTTTCTCAGGTACAATGGTTATCAACGGAATTGAAGCATAAATTTGAAGATAAATATCACAAAAATCTTATCTGTCGATAGCTACCCCCCAAACATATAGCAGATCACCATGGGGTTGCATTGCACAGGAGATCGAATTGGTTCCAAAGATTCATATTCTGCTGACCTATAACTGCTCACTGAGATGCAAACATTGCTATGTCTTTAGCGACCAGAGAGCACCAGGTAAAATCTCAATGAGTCAGATTTCCCACTTCCTAAACGATGGGCGAAAAATACCAGGAATCGAATGGGTAATTTTTGGGGGTGGCGAACCCTTCACCCAATACCCATTATTATTGAAGGCAGTTCAACGTGCTCGGAAGCTGGACTACCAGGTAGGTGTTGAAACCAATGGGTACTTCGCCAGGACTGAGGCAGCCGGTATACGATTTCTCAGACCTTTAGCGGCAATGGGCGTTAAAGATCTTCGCATCAGCAACGATTTCTTGCATTATAAAAATCCAGATACTTCGCCCGCTAATAAAGTAATTTTAGCGGCTAAAAAACTCGGTATCCCGACTACTCTCCTTCACGTCTCCTCACCTGGAGCAATTGATCCTGTCCAATTCGTAGCTCGCATAGCTCCAAATATCGAAGAACCGCGTTTTATGTTCACCGGCAGGGCAGCAGAATTGTTTGCAGATCATTTTCCAACATTTGAACCGACATCTTTCAACAGCTGCCCGCGGACTGACCTTGCAAATCCCGAGCGTGTATACGTGGATGCCTATGGGTTCGTTCAAATCTGTCCTGGCATCGCTATCGGGAATGCCTGCATAACTCCCCTCAATGAAATTATCATCAACTACGACATCGAGAAGCATGATATTCTTCGAGAACTCGACCTGCATGGACCTGCAGGATTAATGGAAGCCACAAGATTAGAAACGGAAGAACGCTACGTTGA
>DATKXE010000553.1:0-3768 GCA_035529195.1 Anaerolineales bacterium | reverse complement strand
CGAAAAGAGGAGAGCAGAAATGAACCATCGTATTCAATCAAGAAAATTAATGGGTTTGATAGGAACACTAGTCCTATTGGCTGTACTGGCAGCCGCTTGTGCACCCGCCGCACCTGAAGGAGCACAAGAAGAAGCCACCCTAGCAATCGAGCATTTCAGCGTCATCGAAGGCACAACCTGGTCAGGTGCCCATGATCGCGCTGGAAAGCGAATTGCCGAAAAATTCGAAAACGTTGATTACGTTTACCGTGAAGAAGTAGGTCCTGACCTCACTGTTCCATATGCAGAAGAATTAATCTCTGATGGAGCGGACATCGTGATCGGAAATGCCGAATTCATGGGCATGCCCTTGATTGATATCGCTGACAAATACCCGGATGTTTACTTCGGTTCCATCATCGCCAGCGATCTCTCCACCAAGCGAAACTTCATCCGCCTATTCCCCAGGCAATATCAAGCGCTTTATCTGGAAGGATTAATCGCCGCGGCGTTAACCGAGACCGGCAACATCGGCATCGTCTCCGCCTTCCCATCTGTACAGGTGATCCGGCGCCAGAATGGTTTCATTCTGGGTGTGCAGGATGCAGCTGAAATGCTGGGTAAAGATGTGAACATTTTTGTAAAATACGTGGGTGACTGGTACCTGCCTGCAGAAGAGCGAGATATCGCTGAAACCCTGGTAACCCAGTATGACGTCGACGTATTAACCCAGCAAACCGACTCGGGTTCACCGCTCGATGTTGCCCAGGAGCAGGGTATCTGGTTCATCGGTAAAGATATGGACATCGTTGGCTTCTACGGCTGGTCAGATACAGATACTGTGGCAGTGTCGTTCGACACCCGCTGGGAAGTGCTCTATGAGCATATGCTCACTGAGTTCTTAGCCGGCGAAGAGAATCCAGTGACCGTCCTCTATTTGGGCATGGATAGCTCAATGGTGTTAGCCGATGGCACCGAAGTTCCAACAGTTGACATTATGAATGACAACAAGGTGGGCATAGATGCCATCAGTCCTGCTGCTTTACCCTTGATTCCCACTGAGATTGTCGACCTCGTTGAGCAGAGAAGGGAAGAAATGATCAATGGCTCCTGGGACCCATTCACAGTACACGCCTTCATCAGCAATGGAACTGGATTGGAACTCGAAGGCACATCGATTCCGCCCGCAGGGACGGAGGTCAAAGCGGCTGGTGAGAAACCAACTGATGAATGGCTGCTCTCCCAGTTCAACTTCGACCTGGCAGGTGTGGAAATCCTGGAGTGATCCTGAGTCGGGTAGTTGATCCAATCAGCATCGCTGCAGTACTACCTCTCGTAAGATCCTAGACAGAGGCTCCCATCTTGGGGTGAAAACCCTCACAGGTGGGAGCCTCATGCCTATTGTGAGCCCTGACCAGCTTTGGGAGATATGAAAATTCGAGTACGGGTTGCACAATTGCCAAATGTATCACGAAATCCAAACCCTGAACTGATCCAGGTACCAACAGGAGCGATAAAAACTTTATAATGCCCAACCAGGAGATAAAACGCGGTGATATGATCTTAGAAGCGCGCGGGATCACGAAACGTTTTCCCGGAGTCGTCGCCAATGACGGTGTGAATTTTGATATTAAAGCCGGAGAAATCCACGCCATCCTCGGTGAAAATGGCGCTGGCAAGACCACCCTGATGAAAATCTTGTTCGGAGAATACCTGCCTGACGAAGGTGAGATCTTGATCTCTGGTCAGCCGATTAATTTTCGATCCTGCTTGGATGCGATCGATATGGGGATTGGGATGGTCCACCAGCACCGCAAATTAATCCCCGCCCATTCTGTGATCGAGAATATCCTCCTCGGACATCCCCGGGCAGGGAACATCCTCAACCTGAGCAGAGCTGAGACCGAAATATTGGAGATCTGCCAGAAATATGGCTTCAACATTGACTTAAAAGCAAAGGTTTGGCAGCTTTCAGAAGGGGAGAAGCAGGTGGTCGAGATCCTGAAAGCGCTTTACCGTGGGGCTGAAATATTGATCATGGATGAACCAACATCTGCCCTGGCACCCTCCGAGACGGATAAACTCTTGGAGTCGATCAAAGCTATGTCAGGAGACGATCTCGCAATCGTGCCCTTCATTACCCATAAACTTCCCATCGTGTTGGCCATCAGCGATCGCGTGACGGTTCTCAGGCGCGGGAAAGTCGTCGCCACCATGGACACGGACCAGGCAACCGAAAGAAGCCTGGCAATGGAAATGGTAGGCAGGGAAGTCATTTTTAGGATCGAGAAGACAGTGGTAGAGCAGGGTGACAGGATCTTAGAAGTAGAGAATTTATCCGCGCTTAACGATAAAGGTCTGATGTCATTAAATGGGGTCACCTTTTCAATCAATGAGGGAGAAATTTTTGGTGTCGCAGGTATCGCCGGAAACGGCCAACAAGAATTGGTAGAGGTCCTCGCCGGTCTCAGGGCCTCGCAAGGGGGCACAGTCGTTTTTGACGGGGTGGATATTACCAACAACTCCAGTTTGGAACGCTGGGAACTGGGGATAGGATACATACCCGCGGATCGAATCAATGTAGGTTCGATCGCAGATTTTTCCCTGGTGGAAAACACTGCCATGAATTACTATTTCGATCATGATTATCTGCACCGAGGTATGTTGGATTACCCCAAGATCCGCGCTCTGACACAAGAGATGATTGAGAAATACGATGTGTCAACCCCTGGACCAGAAACAACAGCCAAAAGCCTATCAGGCGGCAACTTGCAGAAGGTGATCCTTGCTCGAGTGCTCTCGCGAAAACCACGGCTTGTGATCGCGCATCTTCCCACACAGGGGCTGGATGTAGGAGCGACCGAATTCGTTCGCAACCAGCTCATTGAGGCACAAAAAGGGAAAGCTGCTGTGCTGCTTATTTCAGAAGACCTGGACGAAGTTTTATCCTTGAGCGACCGGGTAGCCCCCATCTATGAAGGGAAATTCATGGACATTATCCCCGGAAATCAGGCCAAGCGGGAAAGTGTCGGCGCAATGTGTGCCGGGATCAATCTTGAGGTGGATGGGCTATGAGGATCGGATCACACAAATTAAAGCTTGAGAAAAGAGAGTCTTTGCGTGGCTGGCAGGCTGCCTCGATTTCCATCCTGGCAATTATTGTGGCTTTGATCCTGTTCAGCTTTATCTTCATCTTTGCCGGGAAAAATCCATTAACCGCATATTACCAGATTTTCACATATTCTTTTGCTAACCCATTTGGGCTGCCGCTGACGATCAACCGCTTCATTTTTCTCCTGCTGTGTACTTGCGCCTTCATCATCCCTTATCGTGCCGGGCTTTGGAATATCGGCATGTCGGGCCAGCTTTACGCAGGAGCATTAGCCGCGTATGCAGTCCTTTTCGGGCTGGGGATAGGAGCATCGACCGATTCGCACCTTTCGACCGGAATCCTGATCCCATTAATGTTAATTGCAGCAGCATTGGGTGGCTCGCTGCCGGGAGCGATCGCCGGCTTCTTTAAAGGTCAGTTCAACATAAACGAGATCGTGGTGACCATGATGGTGAATTTCATTACCTTCTGGTTGGTCTCGTTCATGATCAAAGAGGGCGGTCCCTTCATGAATCCAGGTGGCAGAGGTGAAAGTTTTGAACTGCCTGCGACACTGCATGCACCCCGCTTTCTGGATATACCCTTCACTATCCTGATCGCGCTGGGTGCTGCCATCCTGCTCTATTTCATGTTTGCAAAAACTAAGCTCGGTTACCAGATCAGAGCCTATGGTAAAA
>DATKXE010000552.1:0-3978 GCA_035529195.1 Anaerolineales bacterium | reverse complement strand
TTTATCATCTATGATGATTCTGAAAGCACGGGGAAGAACTCGCTTCCTGAGATTACGAAAGGTGAGTATTTCATGTCAGCCTCAGACATCCAGGAGCTTGTTTACTGTCGACCACAGATCAGCAAACATAACCTCTGTGAGCCGTCCGGTTTGTGTGTTTTGGCGGCTGGGATGGTAGGATGCAATCAACCAGGGCAAGTTTTCACCCAGCCGGTGTACCGCCAGGTGTTTAAAATCAAAACGTAATTTCTCCCCAGTACGTTGGCGGAAAACTCGCAGTGTCTGGTCGAAAGCGATGCGACCCAGGACAACAATGACTTTCAAGCGGGAGAGCAGATCAATCTCAGACTCCAGATAGGGTAAACAGTTGCTGATTTCATCTGCTTTTGGTTTATTCCCAGGGGGAGCACAGCGGCAAACTGCGGAGATGAACATATCTGCCAGCTGTAATCCATCCTCACGGTCAACAGCCTGGGGTTGGTTTGCGAAACCCGCATTGAACAACGCCGGGTAGAGAAAACCACCCGAACTGTCACCAGTGAACATTCGCCCCGTGCGGTTGGACCCATGTGCGCCGGGCGCCAAACCGACCACCAAAACCCGCGCCTCACGATCACCAAAACCTGGCACTGGCTTACCCCAATAATCCCATTCCAGGTAAGCGCGGCGTTTCACCTGGGCAACTTCCTCACGCCAGGCGACAAGCCGTGGACATTTACGGCAGCTGATGACCGCGTTCTCTAAACCTTGCCATAGATCATGGTTTTCAGTCATAAATTTCCACCAACAATTACGAGATTAACATTGCATCGCCAAACGAATAAAAGCGGTATTGCTCCTGCTTGGCGATTTCGTATGCCCCAAGGATGGTTGCTCGCCCGCAGAATGCACTGACCATCATGATCAGGGTAGAGCGTGGTAAATGGAAATTCGTGATCATACCATCCACTGCCTTGAATTCAAAACCCGGCAGGATATACAGATCGGTTGGTCCTTCGAATGCGGCAACGACCTCCCCTGCTGCTGCCTTCCGGGCTGCACTTTCCAATGTACGCACACTGGTCGTACCGACAGCAATGATGCGCCTCCCACTGAGTTTGGCATCGTTGATCGTCCTGGCTGTCTCGGGTGTTACCTGGCAGTATTCAGTATGGATCGCATGTTGGATAGGCTCATTTTCTGTGACCGGAGCAAAGGTATCCAATCCGACATGCAGGGTTACGTAAGTAAATCTGATCCCTGCAGCCTGGAGCTGGTCGATAAGTGACCGGGTAAAATGAAGCCCAGCAGTGGGTGCAGCAGCAGAACCAGGCTGGCGTGCGTAGACTGTCTGGTACCGCTCGGGATCGTTCAGGGGAGCTTTGATATAAGGCGGTAAGGGGACATGCCCAATGATAGGCAGGAAAGCCTCAATAGGTACCTCAAATCTGACTAACCGGCGGGGTCCATCCATTACGGAGATCACTTCCGCCATGGGACCATCCATCACCTCCAGCTGCCTGCCAACCCGCAATCCTTTTCCTCCACCAAGTACTTCCCAGGTATGATCATCCTTTTTCTGAAGCAGCAGTAATTCAACCTTACCCCCGTCCGGCAGCTTGGCAGCATACAACCTGGCCGGTATGACGCGCGTCTCGTTCAATACCAACAAATCACCTGGTTGAAGATAATCACCAATCTCGTTGAAAATAGTATGGTCGATCGTCTTGCTGCTTCGATTAATAATCATTAAACGCGCATGATCCCGCGGCTCTATCGGTGTTTGAGCGATGTATTCATCAGGCAGATGGTAGTCAAAATCAGAAGTTTTCAATTCGGGTTCAGAATATCCGGAGGATTTATTTATTGAGATAACGAATGACTAAATTAAGGATCAGGGTCAGCACGATCGAGAGCAAGATTGACGAGACCAGCGGGACAAGACAGGTCAGATTTTCGGATTGAATGCGGATATCTCCTGGCAGTTGGAAGAGATTGATCCCCATGCGGAAAGCCAGATAAATCACACCTCCGACTACAAACAGGGTGATTCCGGCGAGCATCAGCAACCGGGATAGAGGTTCAAGGGACATCTGTGATTTAACGTTCAGGGATTTTAAAGCAATTTCGGCTGATCTTCAATTGGATATGGAATTTCAAGATGCTGATAAGCCAGGCGCGTAGCGATGCGACCCTGTGAGCTGCGATCCAGAAATCCTAATTGCAGCAGGTAAGGTTCAACCACATCCATGATCGTGTCGGATTCTTCGCTGATGGAGGCCGCAATTGTGTTTAATCCCACCGGTCCACCGTTATATTTGTTGATCACAGTTTCAAGGACTCGCCGGTCCATTTCGTCTAATCCCAAGGAATCCACATTCAGCAGATCTAAGGCTTGCCTGGACATCTGGCGGGTGATGATTCCATCCCCGCGCACCTGGGCAAAATCGCGGACTCTGCGCAGGAGGCGCAAGGCCACGCGCGGAGTACCACGGCCCCGGCTGGCGATCTCCTCCACCCCACCCGGTTCTATCTCGACCTTGAAAACACCAGCCGCTCGTTTGACAATATCCTTCATTGCTGCCAATTCATAGAAATCAAGACGATAAACAGCCCCGAAACGCGCCCGCAGGGGTGCTGTGACCAAAGCAAGCCGGGTAGTAGCTCCGACAATTGTGAAATGAGGTAGTTTGAGGCGGATCGACCGTGCCGAAGGTCCTTTGCCGATCACAATATCCAGGGCGAAATCCTCCATCCCGGGATAGAGCACTTCTTCCACGGAGCGACCCAAGCGATGGACTTCATCGATGAACAGGATGTCACCTGCACGCAGATTGGTTAGAATTGCGGCGAGATCTCCAGGACGCTCAATTGCCGGACCAGCGCTGACTTTGATATTTACATTCATCTCGTTTGCGACGATATGCGCCAGGGTCGTTTTCCCCAATCCAGGTGGACCGTAAAAGAGAATATGATCGACCGGTTCACCGCGCTGCTGCGCAGCCGCAATTAATATTGCCAGGTTTTCTTTTACCCGATCCTGACCGATTAGATCTGCCAGCAAACGCGGGCGCAGTGCAAGATCCAAATGGTCATCAGGTTGGGATTGATTATCAACAAGACGGTCTTTCGGGGTGCTCATCTCGCTGATTATAACCCGATTTTTCAAAGGATAGCTTGATCGTCGCTTGTTTTGATACCAGCACCACTGATGCCATTCAGATTATCTACCGATGGACGATCCGAAGGTGAATTTGCCTCCATTTGGAGGAGAATGGGTAGAAATAACGGCTATAATATTTTTCATACCCACACTCTACAAAAAACGAGGTTGATGATGAACAATGTTTACCCATCCCCCCACCCATTAGTCGCCCATAAACTGGCAAAATTGAGGAACAAAGATACTGAGCCAAAACAATTCCGTGAATTGGTGCGAGAGATTGCAGCTTTGCTGACCTATGAAGCCACCGCAGATTTAATGACTAAACCGATAACTGTGGAGACACCTTTGGAAACCGCCCCAGGGGTGGAGCTGCTGGAAAACATCGGCCTGGTGCCCATTTTGAGGTCCGGATTAGGTATGGTAGAAGGAGTATGGGAGCTCATGCCCCTTGCCGAGGTCTGGCATATCGGTTTATATCGTGACGAACGCACCTTAAAACCAGTGGAATACTACAATAAACTGCCTGTAGCGCCCACGGTCTCAGTGACCCTGATCCTTGACCCCATGCTGGCCACAGGTGGTTCTGCGGTGGCTACGATTGACATCCTGAAAAAATGGGGAGTGAGCAAGATCAAATTTATCGGTATCCTTGCCGCCCCTGAAGGGATCCAGCTGATGCAGGAACGTCACCCTGAAGTTCCCATCCACCTGGGAGTGATCGATGAAAAGCTCAATGATAATGGATATATCCTCCCCGGATTGGGAGATGCCGGAGACCGCCAATTTGGTACCGGCTGAGGAGTGTTCGAACCTGGGATGCCCAGTCGGCTGAT
>DATKXE010000551.1:0-2736 GCA_035529195.1 Anaerolineales bacterium | reverse complement strand
CCCCTCCCTGAGGGCTGCCTCATTAAATACCCCTTCATCAAAATCTTGAATGGCGTACTCGCCGCCATTCTCGAAGGCAAGGATTGAATTGGTCACCTGTCGATCCCATACTGCTATATGCCATAGAATATCCCTGACCTGCCAGACCGGGTCCATATATACCTGCAAATCCAAACCCACTTTTTTCAGAACTTCTTGAGTTGAAGAATGTGATTCAGCTAATAAATCAAGCAGGTGAGTTTTTTGAGTGCTGGACATGCGGGCATCTCCTCATGGATTAGATATAGCGGTTAGCTTTCGATGGATTATACATCACAGCTTTGGGTGTTACGAAAGCAGCGATCGCGACTGCGATAAGTGAGATGCGAGCATATTATGGTGTTTTTTGGTTTGATGGGCAACGAGAGCACTTCGCTGATTGTGGGGAATGAAATGATGATCGTTAGTGGTATTAATTTCCAGAATTTCAAAGCGGCAAACGCTGGCTTCCCCTGTGTGTACTGAGAATGCAAATGTATCAACTCAGGAGGTATTGTATTGCTGAGATACCTGGTCGAGGATGGGTTGGAACTGGCGGGGTAGACCCAGCCTTGGCTCATTCGGAAGAGAAAACCTCGGCGATCGCCTGGCCTATGCCCCGGAAAGCAGATGTGATCTTGGCTGCTTTGCCATTTCGCTGCGGTGGAATATCTGTTATCTTTGCATCCCAATTGCAAAAATAAATTCAATTGATTATTTGGAATTGTCCTGTGATAAAGCGTTTATGATGCCTCCCGGATGGCCATTAACGAATCGCTCTTGAGGAGTACCCTTGGCTTCAAGAACGCCAAAGACGAGTGCATCGCAAACTGATTCCATGGCAAGCGAACTGCCGACGGCCATCAAGCCATCATAAGGATCAACCTCTGGGGGTGTTTTCACTGTCACAACCACCTGGCTCAGATGGGCGATGGTTGAATCTGCTTCAGCAGTAAGGGAAATGATGTCGGAGCCGCGCGGTTGAACGATCTCAGCAAGACCACAAGTCTCTTTTGTTTCACCCGTCTTCGACAATAAGAACAGCACATCCTCTTCTTTAACTGCGCCAGAGCTGCCGTGCAGACTATCACCGGCATGTAAAAAAAGGGCCGGACAGCCTACGTTGCACAAGAGGTGGGCAAAACGCCTGGCGACAGTTCCAGTTGTACCAACACCGGAAACAATTACCGTCCCTCTGCATTCTGACAGCAGTTTGACTGCTGTGGAGAAGCTCTCATCGAGCTGATCTGCAACCAATTCTAAGGCCCTGGCTTCAGCGTGAATTACTTTTTTTGCTAGTTCGATAGAATTCATAGGTTTTATAGGTCCAAATATCAGCTGGTTCCGAGATCAATCCTGCTCCGGGGACATAACCACCCAGTCTCCACGCGTTGAAAGCGCGATTTGGGACCAGGGGGGTTGGTAATCAAGGATCTGCGCATAGTCGACTACAGTATCGAGATTTCCCCAAATTTTTTCAAATCCTTGGAAATAAGCATCCATTGTTGATCGATTTCTAAAATAATTAGGTCCCGAGGTGCCAGATTTTCCGATGCAGCGGGTGTTCTCAAGCACATCAAGAGTTATTGGATAATCTTCAATATCGTAATTTACTGGCAGCGCACCAGGTAGAGTCCAGGGGATGCCATTCCCGAAACCTTGTTTGTGACGAAAAACCATCTGGCCGGGAACAGGTAAGAACTGGTAGAAACGCAGCGGTAGTCCTTCTGCCTGCATAGCTGCTGATACCGCCTCGGTAAAACGTCCTGGATGGATATCAAAGCCTAGCTGGGTAGGATCAAAACGGATACGAAACATATGGTACACATGCGTCGATCCTGGTGGGATGAAAGGCGGATAGATTCCTGGCAGCTGGCTCAGTTTTTCAGCGAGGTAATTACCATTAGCAGAAAAGGAGCTGGCATAGGCTGATAATCTTTCCAGCTGGCTGCGAGCGTATGCGGCTTGTACTGGGTTGAGCCGGTAATTCCAACCCAGTGTATACGCATTGTAAGCCCGTTCTTCACCTTTGCGGATTACCTCGCCAAAAAGACGCACCATGCTGGCGCGGTTGTAGTATTCAACCTGATTGGTGGTGAATATTCCCCCCTCTCCGCAGGTAGCGAGCTGCTTGGCAGGCATGATGCTGGTGCCGGTGATATGGGCTAGATTACCGACTTTGCGATCCTTGTAACGGGCACCAACTGCGTGAGCTGCATCTCCGATTAACACCAGGTCGTGCTTGCGAGCAATGACATGCAGAGCATCGTAATCTGCTGGCAGCCCATGCAGATCGACAGCCATAATCGCCCTTGTACGGGGTGTGATTTTCTCTTCTACTGAGAGAGGATCAATATTGAAAGTGTGCGGGTCGATATCAGCAAAGACAGGGATTCCTATATGGTGCAGAACCGCCGAGGCAGAAGCGAGGAAGGTAAGGGCAGGGACAATCACCTCATCTCCTGGTTTGCAGCCCGCGGCAGCCACAGCTGCATGGAGAGATGCGGTGCCGGTGCCTAGTGCCAGGGCATACTTCGCACCTGTGAAGGCGGCAAATTCGCTCTCCAATGCGTCTACCTGAGGATTATGCAGTCCGGTAAACTGACCACTAGCGAATACAGCCTGGACTGCCTCCAACTCCTGTGGCAGGGTTTCTGGCCATGGATCTTCGAGGTTGTATTCCTCGGAAAGAATTGGGTGACCACCAAACAAGGCGAG
>DATKXE010000550.1:0-2245 GCA_035529195.1 Anaerolineales bacterium | reverse complement strand
TTCTTCCCTGGGCACGGTTCCAGCGGTGTGATCGGCGAGGAACGACCTGTATTCGAGGCTTTTGTAACCCGCGGCTGGTCAAGTAAACTGCACGGCGACGTGACCTGGGATTAATCTCCCCCCTAAACTCATAAACCCTCTGCATCGGCGAAGCATCCGGGCTAAAGTAATTTGTCGATAGATGGACTTAAAAAATCACCCCGCTGACGATTGAGACAGCCAACCTGATTATGTGTGAGAATTCACTCCTTGAATATCTCTGATCCCCAGCGTTTTCTGTCGTGAGGCAGAAGACCAAAGCCACCATAAGCAGCTTATTCCAGCATCATTAGGGATGTATTTAATGAACGATCCGATCTCTGGAAGCGTCCTCCTTCCAACAAATCTTTATCGCGCACTGGACGGGGATCATAGAAAAATATATAATTAATAGGCTAATCAAATAGCGCATTACAGCCACCCAATCGAGATCTGGAATGAAAGGAGAAACAAATGAAAAAGAAATTCATCCTCATCCTAGCCTTGGCGCTCCTGGTCGCCCTGGCGATCAGCGTAGTTTCCGCCTCAGCAGCCAACGACCTGGTCGGCTTGACCATTAAGAACAGAACCGATGGAGTTGTCTGGGTCAGCTTGCTTTCGCCTGACAATGTATATGTCTACTGGCTGGAAGTCCCTGCAGGAGAGACGATGAGCTACACTGTACCAAGGGCAGTCTATTCACACAGCACAGTTGCCTGCGGAAAGACCGCCACCGGTTCGGTGGACATTAGAAAACTCACCACACTGGTCTTTACTCACTGCGAAGGAAAACCGCCCAATGCGGGTGAGCGCTCGATCGAAAAAGTGCACCTGGTTGACTCGCCCGATCGGAGAGACTTTAACTACCAGTTTGAGTGAGCAAGTAATCTCTACAGCAACAACCGGGTTTCTTGAGGAAACCCGGTTTTCTTACACACATATTCCGTAAATCTTCCAAAGCTCTTCTCGCGGTGCGTTTATGGGTCCTGCGCGAGCCTGGTTCAGGACTGACCCAGCTTCTCAAGCATGTCGTACAACATTACCCCCGCAGCCACCGCCAGGTTGAGAGAGGTAACCTGCCCGTGCATCGGCAGGCGCACCAACATCTGGCAGATCTCCAACTGTTCGCAGGTTAACCCTTGCCTTTCATCACCCAGCAGCAAGATCAAAGGTCGAGTGTAGGTTGCATTCTGCTGGTAATCAACTCCTGCGCGAGCTGAAGTTCCGTAAACCTGGTAGCTGTTTTTATGCGCCCATTGGGCGAATTCAGTGAACGAGGCACTCACCACTGGATGGCGGAAGATGGCGCCCATACTGGCTCGCACTGCGGTTGGGTGGTAGGGATCTGCTCCGCCATCCAAAATTATTAAGCCGCTTGCCCCTACAGCATTAATAGTACGCAGCAGCGCCCCCAAATTACCTGGATCTTGAGGCGAGACACAAGCCACTCCCCAGGAGAAATTTTTGGGAGCCAGCTCTCGTAATTGTTGATGAGGTTGGCGCACCACCGCCAGGATTCCCTGAGGATGCTCTTTAGACGCCAGGGAAGCAAATACATCTACTGTTGTCGGATAACAAGGCACACCGCTTGAGCTTGTCTCCTCGATCAAGTCGAGGGCAAATTGGCTTATGAGAAGATCGGGGGCATAGAAAAGCATTTCTATCTGCGCTCCCGATTCAACGGCCGCACCTACCAGGTGGATCCCCTCTGCCAGGAAATATCCGCTGTTAACGCGCTGCTTTCGCTGTCGCAGAGCCCGCGCGCTTCGAATTTTCGAATTGGAACGACTGCTGATCATCTCCATGGTGGTCTACAAATTGAACTAAATTTCTAACCAGTTCTTCCCCCAGTCTATGAGCGTTTTACTTCAGATTATTAATTGATATGTTGTTGTTTCTTGGTGGATCTACTGGCCAAATCTGGGTACCCAGGCTAACACGGTCGTCCCACTGCCTGGCTCAGAATTGATCTCCACATCACCGCCCACTTTTTGAGCGCGAAAAAGCATATTGGAAAGACCATGACCCAAGGTTACGCTCATTTTGCGCAGGTCGAAACCGAGACCATCATCGGTCACTTCCAGGATCACACGCTGCTCAGAGGTCAACAAACGCACATCAACCACTCCCGCTTTTGAATGCTTAGTTGCGTTCGCCAACGCCTCCTGGCAGATGTGAAACAGGGTTGTTGCATTGGCTGTCGGCAATCCATCCATGCCACTTCTGG
>DATKXE010000549.1:0-9987 GCA_035529195.1 Anaerolineales bacterium | reverse complement strand
TCACGGTAGCAGCAGGTATTGTTGATCGGGTTTACGCTTTCACTTAATTTGAAAGAATCCATATTGAAGAGATGGAGATCACCAAAACCATCATTGCGGGTGATCCCATGCAGGACAAATATGGAATTGCCGTCAAAGCCCAGGTCTTGGATAGAAGGATTTTTATCGTAGCCTGGATAGGTGAAATGAGGCGGGGGGAATTGAACTTCGAAGGCTGCATAGTTTTCCGGATAACAAGTGTCGACAGGGAAGACAGCCACAACATCGGCGCGTATGCCATTGTAAGGGACCTGAGCCACTACCGCCCACCGCTTGCTGTCTTTAGACCAACGTACATAACGGGCACTGTTGCGTGTGTAAGGCGCCAGGTTTGCACAGGTTGCCAGAGCAGATAAACTATCGTGCGAATAGGCGGTAGACAGGTTTTCCAGGTTAAAAGGGACCAGATATACCTGACTATCCAGACCGATGGCCACTTGCTCGCCATCCGGTGAGACTTCAAAACCTTCTAATTTATCAGCGTTATTGAAGCAGGCTATTTGTGAAATATCACCCGAGAGGGAGACCGATTCGATACATTTCCCACTGATATACGATAATCCCTGTCCATCGGGCAACCAGCGCAGATAGGTCTTTTCTGAGTTATTCTGTGTAAGTTGGGTCAGCTCGCTGCCATCTATGTTGGCTATCCAAACATTCTTTCCTGATAAAAAGGCGATCTTATCTGCTCCGCCGATCACGACTGGAGCAGGCGTTGCGGTAGGCGCCTCTGTTGGGGTTGGGCTGGGCAATTGTGTGTCTGTAGCTTGCGGTTGCGTAGTGGGAGTGACATCCAAAGTCGATTCACTGGTTTCGGTTGCAGGTAACAGTGCTCCCATTTCCGCTGTTGGAGATGGTAAGGGAGAATTTAAACCACCCGCAAAGAAATTAGCGTAGGCGAAGTAACCTCCCCCACCCAATACCAAAACCAAGACCACCAATAAGATCGGTATCCAGGCTTTGCTTGTCTTACCCTCAATGGGCATTGCTCCCTTAGAGGCTTCCGCCGCGGGTGCGGTCGTGCGTTGGATGGGTTGGCGAGGCTGCTCGACCAGGGTTTGCTGGAATTGTGCTTGTGCTGCAGGTGGTTCGACCGGAGCTGCAGCTTCGACGATCGTCGCTCCCACATCTGTCACGATCGCAGCTTCAATGAATGTTCCCTCTGGAGATGGTGCGGCAACAACCGCGGGAATCGTCTGGGGTTGGTCTGGTAGTTGGCGCAGTGCTTTAGCCATCTCGCTCGCAGATTGATATCGCTCGTCGCGATTCTTCGCCAGGGCTTTATTGGTGATCGCCACCAGGTCAGGCGGGGCGTCGGTTTGTAATTCACGCAGATTGGGCACTGGATCATTCAAGTGCATCATCATCAGGGTCATGGCAGAATCGGCTTCGAAGGGCGGTTTTCCGCTCAATATCTCGAAGAGCGTGATCCCGATCGAATAGATGTCAGCCCTGGCATCGATCTGAAGTCCTTGAATTTGCTCAGGGGGCATATACATCGCAGTACCCAACACGGTACCCGTGGCAGTATGTTGAGAAGCGTCAACCATCCGCGCGATACCAAAATCCATCAAGATGGCTCTGCCATTTACATCCAACATGATATTCGCTGGCTTAATATCACGATGGATCATCCCCCGCTCGTGGGCATAAAATGCAGCTTCACATATTTCGGCTGTGAAGGAAATCGCCTCTTTGATACTCATTCGACGCTTGGACTCATTTAGTCGTATTAATCGAGTTTGCAGGGTCTCACCCATCACAAACTCCATCACCATGTAATATAGGTCCTCGTCGTGGCTAAAATCGTAGACCTGGACGATGTTTGGATGCCGCAATTGGGCGACTGCGGTTGCTTCTTCTTCAAAGCGGCGGAAGAATTCCGGATTATTGGATAGATGTGGATGAATAACCTTGATTGCCACTGCCCGGTGCAGGTTTGGGTCATTAGCCTTGTAAACAGATGCCATGCCCCCCTGGCCGATCAGGGATTGAATTTTATACCTTCCTCCAAGGGTTTTGCCCACGATGTTCGTGCTACTCATTCATGACCTCCGATTAAGGCTCGAGCAACCAAAGCCAGGCTTTATCAAACTTACACACTGTCTGACCACCCTGTGTGAGAGCAAGCATGGATAAAAACCCATCCGAAAAGATTGATTTTCCTGCCTCGAAATTCGTTTTTGCAATCTGGAAATTGGCTTGAGATTGCTGTACTATACTTTCATACTGCTCAAGCTGATCTTCATAAGCTTTCTTAGCAGTCTGATCCAATTGATCGATCGGTGGCTCTGGCTTGGACGGCAGGATAGGCTGCTTGGGGGGTTGTGTAGTGTCTATTTCTCCGATCTTCACCAGATTGGTATAAATTTCGATCAGGTTATCGCGTGCCACGATCGCAATCCGGTTGGTGGTGCCGTTCTGCCATTCGAAAGAACGATCTGCCTCCTTCGGATAAAAGTGACGTAAATTGGCTAACTCACCATCTGCGAGAGCCATAAATACTACCCTGCCATTGGCAAAACGCGATGCGATCAGCATGTATTGATCTGGATTTTGTTGATCACCATTCGAACGGAACATGAACCCACATCCTGAGTCACCATACTGTGTATCCCAGGTGAGATCCGCAGCCAGGACGAAATTCTTCGCCGTGACGTTCATAAAATCATTCCCATATGTCATCTGCTGGTATCCAGAAACATCCAGCGTAAGCGGGTCGTGAATCCAGCCAACTTTTCCGCTGGAAGCATCTAGACCATAGGTGGGCAGTTCAGCAACAATCGGCGCGGAGACAGTCGCAGTCGCCAGCTGTGTTTCATCCCGATCGGCGAGCTGGGCGGTCTGGGTGGCAGAAATTTCCTGGCTTTGCTGGGTTGCTTCGGCTTCTGCAGTTGCTAAATCACCCGTGTTCGCTGCGTTTGCTTTTTCTGCTGTGGCTGTGCCTGCAATCGCCTGGCTCAAGGCTGATACAGTTGCGTTCGATGGCTCGGATTGTTCCCCCATTCCGCAGCCCTGGATCAGCAAGCTCAGCACACCCACCAGTGATAATCCAATCACCATTGTCTTGGAACGACTTGTTTTCTTGAATTGTTTCATCGAATTCACCCTTCATTAAGCTGAGGCATCCTTGCGTTTAATAAACAGCAGGATAAGTACAAAATATACACCGATAATTATCATTTGAGCGATCCAGGTTCTTGATATCCAGGTGATCAAGTTGTTGACGTCACGAGTGTCGACAAAAGCCCAGCCCATAGTATCTTTATTGCCTTGAATCAATGCTTCGGCGGAGCTGACTGCTGTGTTGCGGGCTGCATCGTACGAAATCTTCTCGGTCTGATATTCCTCCATTTGGGCAGTATAGACATCCGTTTGGGAGCGATACAAATCCATCTCGCTCCTGAATTGATCCTGAAGCAGCTGCACATCGTCTTGATATGAATTCAGGGCATTCATATACTGGACCATCGCTACCTGGTCATTCTGGTCCGCCGGTGGCTCAGGAGCGGGAGGCATGACTGGTTCTGCAGGCTCAGGACCGAGTTCGGCTGGCTCAACGGGTGCAGCCATATCGATTTCTGGTTCATAGAACTGTCCAACGCCGGGGAAATTACATGAATTGGGGTCAAAAACCGCCGATCCCATGCATTTACAGCCGAAATCTGATTTTTGTTCCAGGGACATCAGATCGCGTTCGTCTTCGGATAGCTCCCAGCAAGGATCGGAGGCGACGTCGGAACCCATCCCGGTTAAACCGGCAAAATCTTGGAAAGCCCAGCGAGTCGAAGCGATCGCAGTGACATTTTCTGGCAGTGGCGCCAGGCTTCCGCTCAACACAATTTGCGGGATGATCAATAAAATCATCAATAAAGGTGCCACACCCGGAGATTTTGAAATGGCAGATGCCAGCAATCCGCTCATGCCTCCGGCTAAAACCGCCAGCACAAGGGATACATAATACAGCCCAAGAATCAACGGACTTCTTGGAACATCAAACGCCAGGAAGCGAATGGTGACAAATACCACGCCTGCATAAATAGATAATAGCAATGCCACCCAGGCTTTCGAGGCGACATAAGGAAATATCTTCAGGTTGACCAGCCGCTCACGTTTGTAAACATCAGCTTCTTTGACGAACTCGCGCATCTGCGAGAAACCGCCCACCAGCAGGCAGTTGATGGCCAATAGGAATATGGTCACAGAAGCATTGGCAGCATCGCCTATATCGTAATCGTATAAATGCTTTCCCATGGCTGGAGCCAGGAAAAAATCTAACGAGGCAACCAGGATGGGTACTAATAACATAAGGATCAGGCTGGTTCGATCGCGAGAAAGGATTTTGATATTGCGTGCAGAGAGGATCAGGAACTGGCGGAATCCTGAGACACGCGGCCTGCCCTTTAACCTGGCAGCTTTTCCTTCTTTCTTTACCTTGGGGCTTTCTGATATGAGCGTGCGCGCTGGCTGCAGTGGTTCAACGATATACTTCTGATAAGCTGGGTGCTGCATGTAGCGCTCTGCCCAATCTTCCGCTTTCCCTTGGTTTGGATCATCCAGGATGGCGTAAATCTGGTCGAACTCCATCTCGCGAGCACGCTGTTCGCGTTCGGAGCGGTATTGGTCGAAATATGCCAGCGCTTCTTCTGGCGGACCAAACCAGGTGGCATAACCTCCGCGTGCCAGGAAGACGACTTTATCCGCCAGCATCACGTTTTTCGTTGCATGGGTGATCAGGATGATTGTCCGGCCTTGATCTGCCAGCCGGCGCATTAGGTGCATAAAAGCAGTTTCAGTTCCCGGATCCAGCCCGGAGGTCGGTTCATCCAAAAAGAACAAGCCGGGTTTTGTTAAAAGTTCTACACCGATCGAGACGCGCTTGATCTGACCACCACTTAACTGGCTGATCGGGGTATCTTTGCGTTCGACCAGGTCCAGGTCCTCGAGAACCTGCAGGATGCGCTGGTGGCGTTCTTCCTTGCTGGTATCGCTCGGCATGCGCAGCCGGGCAGCATAATTTAATGCCTGGTAGACTGTCAGCTCGTAATGGATGATATCGCGCTGCGGAACATACCCAATCTCATTTTGAACCACATCGAAATTTGAGTAGATATTCGTACCGTTGACCAGCACCACACCCTGGGTTGCTGGTCGATACCCGGCAATTGCATCAACCAGGGTTGATTTACCACCCCCCGATTGACCCACGACCGCGATGAACTCGCGCGGCTTGAAAGTCAACGAAATATCCTGGAGGATATTTAAATCCTTACGCACCCATTTATTCAAGTCGAGAGCATCCACATGCAGGCCATGGCTTTCATCATATTGCCCAAGCTCATCTTCGCCCATCACAAAGCGAAAAGAGCCTATGCGAATCACATCGCTTGGCTGCAGCCAGACATCTCCTTCGACTTGTTTATCATTTACATAGGTGCCATTTGTGCTGCGCAGGTCCGTCACCCTGTGGCGTTGACCGACTCGTTCGATCTGTGCATGGTAGCGTGATATCTTTGGTGAATCCAGGACGACATCGTTGCTGGTATCGCGGCCGATCTGGATCAGATTCTTTTCACTAAATCTGATCGGGGTGGCTTGGGTCTCAGCTGCGTGGGATGGATCGACATAGATCATCGTAACCATCATGCCAGGATCAAGGCTGCCAATCCGCAGTATATCGCCATGTTGGAGCTTGTGCGAGACGGTTAGGGGTCTGCCATCGAACAGCACCGGATTACTCGCTTCTGATATTACGTTAAGGATATAACCATCTTGTACGCGATCCAGGTATGCATGATGACGCGAGACAATCCGCGATTCGATCACTATCTCGTTATCTTCCAGACGGCCGATAGTGACCCTGGATTTGCTCAAAGTATAAGTCTTTAGCGCCTGGCCTGCGATAGTGACGCTTAATTGCGGCGGCGTGAGATCTTGTAAAACGCTCACTTCCTGGCCGATCATCGTCATTTGCGGTTCTAGAGGGGGTGGAATTGCACCCGGAGGCGCTGCAGGTGGTTGAGTGGGGACGAGGGGCTGGTGAGGCGCTTCCTCAATGATGGTTCCAGCTACCAGGGGTAAGTCGCTCTCGATCATCGTCGCGGATACAGGGGGCAGCACTGCCTGGTACTCCAGCTGGGTCAGCCTCCCTATACCAATCATGTCACCGTTTTTCAACGGCCAGGGTTTTGAAATTCGTTCTCCATTCACGAAAGTGCCGTTGCTGCTTCCAAGGTCTTCAATCAGGTATTGATTATTTTGGTATGTGAGACGGGCATGCTTGCGCGATACACCGGGAGAATCGATCTGCAGCGTACTGATTGGCTCACGGCCGATGAGGATTTCATCACCTTCCAACGGGTAAGTCTTTCCTGCGGAGGGTCCTTCTTTAATAACGAGGAGATGGGGATATTGAGCATTCATGGTCACTCCACAGCGATACAAATTTATTAAATTATCTGGGAATCATATGGTTGGATTAATACCTATGCACCTTGAGGATTAATTAATTCTTATCATAACACCTTAATTTTATCAAATAAGGAAACCTTTCAAAATTATTAAAGCAGGGGCTGTCCATCTTTTCTATGGACAGCCCCTGTGCCAGGGAACGTCGCTACCCAACCGGTTAAGGAGGCAGCTCGCCCTACTTGATCTTATGGGTTTTTGCGCGGCCGCAGTTCCCACCAGCGCCCAGCAAACGTCCGCCGCGAGTGCAGCAGCTCACGAGCCTCAATGCGGCTCATGCCAGACCCGAATGACCTGCTCCACAAGGGTCAGCGCAGCTAAACGGACACCACGATTGACGCGCACCTTGCGTACCAGTAGCGGGTTGTGGCCCCGGAACACGGGCGGCTACATAGATGGAGCAACTGGGTAATCGGAAATGACTCTCCAGTCGGTGTCAGAACCCGTGATTTATGATCCGAACATCCCGATGGTTGCTCCGATCCGGACCCGCGGGGAATTAAGCGGGAGAGCGCCACCTGGTCCAGTTCCAAGCCTGCCGCGGCGCTGATGGCGAGTTGTGGCAGGTTGTTTGCCCGGAGGGTGCCAGTGGAAACTGCTGGATTTCCGCTGACCCGCTATTGAGCAAGCTGCAAAACCTGACCGAAGCTTTGCTTGTTGGGATGATCTAAATCCATTTGGACCAGCAACCAGAAGGTCCACTCTGGTGAGTTGGGACCGACGGCACTTTCCGCCAAATACTTGGAAGACGGCCAGAATCTCGGCTTGTTATCGCCCGATAGCTGTCTGGTAATCCAGTGCTGTCATCCCCGGGGTGAGACAAATCTCAGCCTGATCGACCTGGCAACGGGTGAAAGGCTCCAGCTCACCAACACGCCCGACCGCCTGAACTTCAACCCGCAATGGTGGGAAGGAAATCCAGAGTTGATCGTTATTGTGTCTACGATGGTTGACCCATCTGACCAGCCAAGACCCGGGCACGTCAATCCTTCGTTAAACCTTGGTGATTTTCCTCCACCCGAACTAATTTATTCAATCGCCGATTTTTTCCGCCGTGCAGCCCATCCCAAGACTAGCAATCCGGCCACCACCAAAACGATCACAAACGGTGCAACTAGGTCGGATGTACTGGACTGTGGCTCTGCATCTGGGGTAGCGGTAGCACTGGAGAGTGTTCCCGGGCTGGCTGTGGGGGCGACCGGAGTCTGTGTGCTCGTCGGGACGGCGCTTGGCAGAGCTGGGATCGGGGTGGTCGTTGCGGGCGGTGTGACCCGCAGGAGCAGCTTCTGCCCGGGCTGGAGGATAGAAGCCGAAGTGAGTCCATTCCAAGCCATCAATTCGGCCAGGCTGATATCGTACAGATCCGCAATCCAGGCCAGGAATTCGCCGCTCTTGATGATGTGATAATAATTTCCGTCGCTTTCTGGGGTGAGCTGTTCGATGGCCGAGAGCGGGCGCGGGGTCGGGCTGGGCGTCACATTTCCGGGATCAATCAGCAATTTCTGGTCGATTTGCAATGGCCAATCTTCTTGCAGCCCATTAAGGGCTAACAGCGTATCCACTTTGACTGAGTAAGCATCCGCGATCATGATCAAGGCCTGGTAAGGCTGTACTTCGTGAACGATCTTACCTTCAGCATCAGGGGGTGCCAGCAGTACCATCCCTAGCGGTGTGGGGGTGGCGTAGCCTGCGGTGTCGCTGGAGGGGATGAACAGCTTCTGTCCCACAACCAGGCCATTATCCCGGGAAAGGTTGTTCCAAACCTCCAGATCGTGGATGGTTATTTGATATGCGATGGCGATAGACCAGAAAGACTGCCCTGCCTGGACGATGTGATAAATTCTGCCATCAGAGTCAGGAGAAGCGATCTTCACCGGAATGATGATCTGCGAAACCGGGGGATCCTGGATTGCACCAGTTCCGGAATTACCCCCAGGCGCGGGTTTGTATTCTCCGCAGGCCTTGCCGGAGGTATACGCAGCCTGCAAAATGTAAAAATATCGGCCATCCGCAGTTTGGGCTACGCCTGCGCCCACATGGCAGTAAGCCGGGTTGATCGCCGGTCGCATGTGATCGGGATCAGCCCAGGCCTGCATGATCTGATCAATGCTCATGTTGCCAACGGCAAAATTTTCGGTAGCCCAAACTTTCGCACCGCCACCATAGCCGGCGGCAGCGATGCGTCCGCGCACATCGCCAATATGCCAGGACATGTTGTTCGCTGCCATGATCTCGGCAGTGGCCTGCGCCACAGCGTTGACAATCGGGTCTTCGATCAAAGGCGGCAACCCTTGCGAGACGCGCAGGGTGTTCATAGCCAGGATTAATTCACTCCTGGATGCTTCTCCGGATTGGGATTGATCTCTCGCCTGGTACCCTGGCGCGGAGAGCAGCCAGATCAGCAACAGGCCGATCTGGATCAGGGTGAGATATCTTTTTTGTTGGTTTCTCTTCATGCGATGATAGCCAATTCGCCTACCTAGAGGAGACCTCAGTTGAATTGAACCGCGCCGGGAGACTTTTCATCACTGCCGACTCGGGTGTGTTCTTGAAAAATGTGCTCTCCACCTACATCTGCGGTTTAAGGACATTTTTCCACTACTCTTCAGTCTCCTGATCACAAGTTATTTCGGAAAAACTCGACTGTTCGCTGTATCGCCTGGTTGAAATAGGGTGAGATCAGGTTGTGCCCTCCGCCCTCGTAGCTGTAAAACTCGAATTCCTTGCCATTTTCCAGCAGGACTGCACTCAGGTCGATTGAGTAGCCGATATTCACCACTGCATCATCCTCTGCATGGTGGAGCTGTAATGGGCTTTTGAGATATGCGATATTTTCCGTTAAGGACACGGCCTGCCAATAATCTACCTGTGTGTCTGGCAGGCCGAACTCTTCGATTATCTCCCGCGACCGGCTTCGGCGGACGGATCCACCCTGAGTTTCCGGGGTCGCTGGCGGTCTGTACGTATTGTCAGTGATTCCGTATTCCACAAAATCATCATAACTGTAGACCGCTCCAGCCAAGATCACACCAGCTTTGATATCCGGTTCAATCAGCATCGCCCGTAAGACCAGGTTGCCGGCCATGCTGTGACCCCACATCCCAATCCCCTGGGGATCGATTATATCCATCATCTGCAGGCTTTTCAGGGCGGCGATCGAGTCAATCGTGTACCCGGGTGAGAAGTATGATCCGGAAGGCTCTCCCTGGGAATCTCCATGTCCCCGGTAATCTATCTTGAAAACCACAAATCCACTCCTTGCCAGGTGATCAACATAGGCGATGTATCGCTCGGTGGTTCGGTAATCTGTGGGTGGAATATACCCATGATTGAAAACGATCGCCTTAAACCCCCCTTCCGGGGATTCCCCGAAAGGGATTGTCAGCAAGCCATAGATTTTGCTGCCTTCCGAGATATAGCTAACAAGGTGCTGGTGATAATTGGATCGGTCGGCGAGCTTTTCCTCGAAAGTAATCTCAC
>DATKXE010000548.1:0-2163 GCA_035529195.1 Anaerolineales bacterium | reverse complement strand
TAAATGTAAAAGAATTATTGTATAAAGCATCCAAGGTTTTGGCAAACCCTGCTCTTCAACCGCTGGTGGGGTCTCTGCCAAAACCTTGGATGCTTTATACAATAATTCTTTTACATTTATTCTTCCCAGGGCAGATATGGCCATCGGTTTGATTTCCCCTCCTACACCATGCTCCAATAATTTTTCTTCAATATCTGGCCAACGTTCTAAAGCTTCTGGCATATCGATTTTATTGTAGGCTACAATTTGTGGTTTTTGCCCTAATAATGGATCAAAAAGTGCCAATTCACTGTTGATTTGGGCATAGTCAAGTACAGGGTCTTCTGCAAGCCCATCTAGAATATGGATTAACACCCGGGTTCGTTGGATGTGACGCAAGAATTCATGTCCCAGACCTATACCCTGATGAGCTCCTTCAATCAATCCAGGGATATCTGCCAGGACCAGGTTAAAATCTTCTCCCAAATCAGCCACCCCCAGGTTGGGCTCCAGAGTGGTGAAAGGATATGCCGCAATCTTGGGCTTGGCATTAGTCACGACAGATAGAAATGTCGATTTTCCAGCATTAGGTACGCCAATGATGCCAATATCTGCAATTAACCGCAGTTCCAATCGAATTTGACGGGTTTGGGAAGGTTCACCTTTTTCAGCGATGCGTGGTGCCTGGTTGCGAGAGTTTGCAAAACGAGCATTCCCCCTCCCACCACGCCCACCTTCTGCAATGACTATACGCTCCCCACTGGATATTAGGTCACCGATTAGGTCGCCGGTCTCATCATCATAAATCAGAGTGCCTGGAGGTATGAAAATCACCAGGTCTTCGCTGGAACGACCTGTCTTGTTGTTTCCTCCTCCATTTTTTCCCGGCTTTACCTGGAAGCGCTGGTTGTGGTGAAAAGATGATAAAGTATTTAATGTTGCCTTGACCTCAAAGATCACATCTCCCCCGCGCCCACCGTCACCTCCATCCGGTCCGCCCAAAGGTACATAT
Organism: Anaerolineales bacterium; assembly: GCA_035529195.1. Lineage (GTDB taxonomy): Bacteria > Chloroflexota > Anaerolineae > Anaerolineales > UBA4823 > PFL25. Next base: position 1,172 of record DATKXE010000548.1, on the reverse strand, counting down.
TTCTCCCGGCGGAAATGTACAATTCCGTTCCCACCCTTTCCAGATATCACTTGAATGCGAGCTTCATCAATGAACATTCTTTGGCTTCTCAATTCTGATTTTTAGCTTTTTGAACTTCGTCTGATTATACCAGCGCGGCAGAGGCAGATAAAAGAAACAAAGCGTTGTCATTGAATCCAACCCGTACTAAATTTGTGTAAAATTTGTGTTATCATTGTGGGGGTTTGCACAAATACAGCACAACCAGTAAACTAGATAAACCCCTCAAAGGAGCCAACATGCCAGAAAAAGTTATCCCTGATATCGTGGTCGGTCGTTTACCAATATACCTGCGTTCACTGCAGCGCATGCTCGCGGAAAATCGCCATGTCACCTCTTCGCAGGAATTAGGTGAACGATTGGGAATTTCTGCAGCTCAAATTCGGAAAGATCTATCCCAATTTGGTGAGTTTGGGAAGCAAGGTACGGGTTATTCTATCGATTTCCTGGCTGATCAACTCCGCCAAATCTTGAAAGTCGATCGAGTTTGGGATATCGCTGTCGTCGGTGCGGGCGATATTGGTTCAGCTGTAGCACGATACCAGGGTTTTGCCAACCGTGGATTGCGTGTGACCATGATTTTTGATAATGATCCTGACAAGATCGGTATTCAAGTGGGATCATTCACCGTTAAAGATATTGCAAATCTTGGTCCTACTATTGTAAAGGCGGGGATAAAGATTGCCATGATAGCTACTCCCAGCAAGGAAGCCCAGGAAGTTGCTGATCAACTCATATCAGCTGGTGTGAAAGCTATCTTGAATTATGCCCCTATCAACCTCACGGTTCCAGAGCACGTCCATGTCCAGCACATAGATCCTGTTATTCACCTGCAGCGGATGACTTATTACTTGTAGTGCCATAAAATTTATCTCACTGAGTGAAATCTACCAAAAGGCTGACATCAGTCCACAAATGGGAGGTCGGATCTTTTAATGTTATTCTGTTCCGATAGAGTTCTTATTTTTTCTCAGGATGGCTTATTAATAGACTTGGATTCAACTATCTAGTGCAACAGAATGTTCCAAGAATACCTCAAAAGGTGTTCTGTAATCAAGGCACTTTCTTGGTCGATGATTTAGGCGATTAGTGATGAATGAAAGTTCATGTTCAGAAATGGTATCAAATTCACG
>DATKXE010000547.1:0-3794 GCA_035529195.1 Anaerolineales bacterium | reverse complement strand
ATGGATCGAAAAGACCTGGTTCGGAACGAGGCGGTGTGGAGAGCAGTTCTGCTAAACGAGCCAGCAGTGGCCCCATCAAATCAATCGTGGTTACGTTGTGTTCTCGCCCCTCATTTAAGACTACCCGGCGCAGCTCTTCACTGACAAAGGTGTGTACGATAAAACCATTCTTTAATTCTGCATCATGGACGATATCACGTATCTGCTCATGTGAAAGCACACCACCATAGCGCGCCACCGTGATCTGGGAGGCATCAAATTGGGAGAGTGCCGCTCTCAACACCCTTTCAGATGTGGTGCCTGTAGCGTCGGAAACCGCAAAAATATGGTACATCAGTATCTCCCGTGATCGCTCAGCCCAGGTTTGTTCCTGCCTCGGATACCTGTTTTGTTCCTCCCCGCCGTACAAATACCACCACGTAGAACAATGCACACATGATCAGTTCCCCAATCAGGGAAAAGACGGGATCAAAGTGGGTGGTAGTCAGAATGGCTGGTGTTGGGAGTACAGATTCTGGAAAAGTGACCAGCAAACCAGCCATGAGGTTATTGGCGGCATGCACACCGATCGCCAGCTCGATGGTGCCATCTTTGAGCGATATCCAGGCTAAGAATGCCCCTAAAACAAAGTAGGTAAAGAGAACCGCCCCAAAATTTGACGCTACTTCTGGATTGGTGATATGCGGGAGGGCGAAAAGAACACCAGACCAGATCGACAGGAAAATCCAATTGCAGCTGATCAGACTGCCAGCCTGAACCAGGTAGCCGCGGAAGAACAGTTCTTCCGCGGTGGTTTGTAGTGGAGTGATCAGGATTGCCAGAAATGCGAAGGGGATGAAGACCCGCGCATCAAAGGTTACCGTGAAAGTCTCCGGTGAAACAAGGTACTCAACCAGGGTGCCAATACCTAATAATGCCGCCCAGATAATAAACCCAATTCCCATCCGGCGCCAGCTGACTGAACTCCTCCCGGTAACCAGACTGCGTAGTGGTCTGCCGTGGATTAATCTGACCGTTAACCAAATACCAAAGAAAAAGAAGAAAAAACCGAAGTTAAGGACCAGGTAATATGGAATATAGCCCAGTAAGCTGGGATCGAAGATTAACTGGGTGAGGTCCATCAGTTCTAGACCCTGGAAAATCCCCAGTGCGATCAACAGGACCGCAGTGGCAATGCCGCCGATGATCAACCAGATGAATAAAATTGTGAGAGTACCGAGTATATAGCGCCAAACGCTCGAGTTTCCTTGGGTTGCTTCATCCAGATAAGAGGGTTCAACCAGAATATTATCTTGATCTTGATTTTCCAATTTCTTTCTCCTTGAATTAACTTCTGCTGTCGATATTTAACCAGGTCAAGAATACAAGGATATCATCCTTTTATTTGATTTTCTGACCCACAAACGAATCCTAATCAATTTGTCAGAATTTATCCTGGAACAGGCCTTTCTTCCAGAAAACAATGTCCGCTCAGATCACAAAACCTTCAGCACCAGCTTTCTTTTGAAGATTGAAGTGACGTATAATTCAGGGGTGATCGCCACTGAAACCAATACTCCTCTAACCTACCGCCGCATCGTGAACACCTGGTGGCCGCTGGCAGCCAGCTGGCTGCTGATGGGAGTCGAGCTGCCCATCCTGAGCGCAGTTATGGCCCGGCTACCAAACCCGGCGATTAATCTTGCTGCTTATGGAGGCATCGTCTTTCCACTAGCGTTGATTATTGAATCACCGATCATCATGCTGTTGGCAGCTTCAACCGCCTTGAGTAAGGATCAAGCCTCTTACCAGTTGATCCGGCGCTTTATGTTTGTTACAGCAGCGGCCTTGACCGGTTTGCATATCCTGATCGCCTTCACTCCTCTCTATTATTTCGTTGCTGAACAGCTGCTGGGTGCGCCCGATGTGATTGTCGAACCGGGTCGTATCGGGCTAATCCTCATGACCCCCTGGACATTCTCAATCGCCTATCGCCGTTTTAACCAGGGAGTTCTGATCCGCTACAACCATTCAAAGAAGGTAGGCGTCGGTACCGTCGTACGTTTGAGCGCAGACCTGGCTGTGCTGTTGATCGGTTACTCCATCGGAACTATCCAGGGCATTGTGGTCGCGACCTGCGCAGTTTCAGCAGGTGTGATCAGCGAAGCTATATACTCGGGCATCGCGGTTCGCCCGGTGGTAAAGAATCAAGTTGAAAAAATGGAACCTGTTGATCCAGCACTAACCATGGGCAGTTTTTTGAAGTTCTATTTCCCACTTGTGCTGACTTCGTTGCTCACCTTACTGGTGCAGCCCATCGGTAGTGCTGCGCTGAGCCGGATGCCAATCGCGCTGGCTTCTCTGGCGGTCTGGCCAGTTCTATCCGGTTTGACCTTCATGTTCCGCAGTATTGGTGTGGCTTACAACGAAGTTGTTGTCGCGCTGTTGGAAGCACCTCTCTCTACCCAAAAACTGCAACGCTTCACCGCTTACCTGACAGGTATTACCTCCCTGCTGATCATGCTTGTGGCTTTAACTCCTTTATCTTTGTTCTGGTTCCGGGTCTTTTCCGGACTTGAGCCTGATTTGGCAGATATGGCGGTGATCGGTCTGGTGATCGGTATCCCTACCGCTGGTTTTGCTGTCTTGCAGAGCTGGTTCCAGGGGCTTTTACTGCACGGAGGACGCACACGGGGTATCACCGAAGCGGTGGTGCTGTTTCTGATAACTTGCTCCTCCCTCCTTTGGATCGGGGTCAGATGGGGAGAATATACCGGGCTATTCTGGGCCATGGCTTCATTTACGGCAGCGATGCTGCTGCAAACCCTGTGGCTGTGGTACCGCAGCCGTCCCGAGGAGCGCATCGTTCAAGAGAGAGATAATTTGATCTCACTTGCCACCCCTATGGCAGTCTCTTCAGATTAAACCACCCCCAGATATACATTTCATATTCTCAGCGCCTCATGACTGATGCGACATTCTTGACTTATTTCCTGCAAGGAGCTGCCCTGGGTTTTGCTGCGGCCATAACCCCAGGCACGTTCCAAACTTACCTGATATCCGAAGCCCTCTCAGGTGGGTGGCGGCGAGCCGCGCCGGTCGCATTCGCCCCGTTGATCAGCGATATACCCATTATTGTGTTCAGCTTGTTCATTTTGAATCAGCTGCCGGAGTACTTTCTGCGGGTGGTCAGCCTGGCTGGGGGTGCATTTGCCCTGTACCTGGCGTGGAGGCTCTGGTCGTCTTGGCGCAGCGGGACCGCGATGCAAGTAAATGAAGATCAACCACCTAAAGGCAGCTTGCGACGAGGAGTGATCGCCAACTTTCTCACCCCTGGCCCATATTTGTTCTGGACGCTGGTCACCGGTCCCATTCTGCTTGCAGCTGGGCAGCAATCAATAACGTATGGTGCTGCCTTCCTGATCGGATTTTACGGCATCATGATCCTAAGTTTGCTGGGAATCGCAGTGCTCATTTCCCAGGCTCGTCGCTTGGGTCCAAAGGTTGTCAGAGCACTGTTGCTGCTCAGCATCGTAATTCTGGTTATCTTCGCCGGGATACTGATCATACAGGGACTATTCAGTCGCTGATCTGAGAAAAAAGATCCATAAGACCCTCCAATAATTCTGACATTATTCAGTATAATTGACCTGATTATCCTAGATCAATCAGGTTCATAAATGAACGAACTCTCAATCGATTGGGGGCAAGTATCTCGCTTTGTGCTGCTTTCTCGGGAATTAGATTTACTTGAAGAAGAGCTGCTGGCACCTCAAGGCAAGGTGAAATACCAGTTCTCCGCCAAGGGGCATGAG
>DATKXE010000546.1:0-2579 GCA_035529195.1 Anaerolineales bacterium | reverse complement strand
GGTGTTGGGGGTCTTTCACTCTCACCCCGATCACCCTAATCGACCCTCAGAATTTGATCGCCAGTGGGCCTGGCCGAATTTTTCTTACCTGATTACCAGCGTGGTGCAGGGTCAGGCTGCCGAGAGTCGCTCCTGGCGCCTGGATGAAGACCGGGCTGCCTTCAGCGAAGAACAAATCGTCGCAGTAGTTCGAGTACAAACTTAATGATTTAACCCTTTTGTCTCTATCTTTTGGAGACTCCTACAGCGAATATATTGAAAGTGAGATTATGGCAAAACTAAAGATCCCATCCCCTTTACGAAACTATACCGGTGGTCAGCCAGTGGTTGAAGTCACGGGCGGAACTGTAGCGGAAGCATTGGACAATCTGATCGAGCAGCACCCTGATCTGCGCCAGCACCTGTTCAGCGGCCAGGATGACCTGCGCCCATTTGTCAATCTTTATCTGAACAGCGAAGATATTCGTCACCTGCAGCAGTTGGACACTCCCATCCAGGCGGATGATCGCCTCATGATCGTGCCCAGCATCGCCGGGGGACTTGAGCAAGTGGACCATTCCGCACTCCGCACCAACCAGGCCCTGATCATCAGCTTGAGCCTCATGGCTTTCGTCCTTGATCTGCCATGGCTGGTGGCGATTATTGCAATAATTATGGCGATAGGAACCGCCCTAAAAATTCCCGGATTTGGATTTGTATACCGGCGATTATTGCGACCTCTGAAGATGGTCAAACCGGATATCCTGGTGGATAACCCGGAACCCCACCGCTTTGCTCAAGGGATTGGCGCACTGGTTTTAGGATTAGGTACGCTAGCCCTGATATTTGGGAGCAGTTCGGTCGGTTGGGCTATGGTCTGGTTGGTTATCATCCTGGCCGGACTCAACTTGTTTGCTGGTATTTGTGTGGGCTGTGCGCTTTATTACTGGTTAGGTCGCCTAGCGGTGCCAGGATTTATAAAAGCACCGCCCCCGAAGGTGTAAAGTGCTCGCTGATCTTCTGCTCAGGGCTCTCTGGGCGGTTCTGATCGCCAGCACTGTGTTAATCTTGTATCGGATGGTGAACAAGGTGATCGTCGCCCGGGCGCGAGGTAGACGGCTTGGTTTGGAGAACCTGCGACCCGGTGTACCGGCGATTCTTTACTTTACAACACCCGGTTGTGTGCCGTGTAAAACCGTACAGCGCCCAGCGTTAGCTCGCCTTCAGGAGGTTCTGGGCCATTCGATTCAGGTGATCGAGGTGGACGCTGCTGCTCAGCCTGAGCTGGCGGATTATTGGGGCGTACTCAGTGTGCCAACGACTTTTATAATTGATGCGCGTGGTCAGGCCCGCAGAGTCAACCATGGGGTTGCAAGCGCAGAAAAACTTGAGAAGCAAATCGAGGATATCGCAGACAAACCAAACTTCCTCGATAACTTATAGACAATACTGCATATAAATTAAAGTTAGAGGAAAAACTCATGAGCGGTGAAAACGGAAATATTGACCTCAATCATGCAGAAATTCTACGATACAGCCGCCACCTGCTGATCCCCGAGGTGGGTTTATCCGGGCAGAAGAAGATCAAGGCCGCCAGCGTGTTAGTGATCGGCACAGGAGGCCTGGGCTCTCCTGTTGCCCTGTACCTGGCGGCTGCCGGGGTTGGCCGCATCGGGCTGGTGGACTACGATCGGGTAGATGCCTCCAATTTGCAGCGCCAGGTGATTCACGGCACATCCCAGCTGGGCAATTTGAAGGTAACCTCTGCCCGCCAGCGCATGCTGGACATCAACCCTGAGATCCAGGTTGATGTATACAACGAGCCATTTACCTCCGCTAATGCCATGCAGATCGCTCAAGATTACGACATCTTGATCGATGGCACGGATAACTTTCCCACCCGCTACCTGTCGAATGATGTCAGCGTGCTGCTGGGTAAACCCAATGTGTATGGTTCAATCTACCGCTTTGATGGACAGGTGAGCGTCTTCGACGCCCGGGAGGGTCCCTGCTACCGCTGCTTGTTTCCCGAACCACCGCCGCCCGGGCTGGTGCCCTCCTGTGCGGAAGGCGGCGTGTTAGGTGTATTGCCAGGCACGATAGGCACTTTGCAGGCGACTGAAGCCTTGAAACTGATCCTGGGGATCGGGGAGACTCTCAAGGGGCGGCTGCTGCTCTTCAACGCCCTGGATATGTCATTCGATTTCGTCAACCTGCGTAAAAACCCGAACTGCAAAATTTGCGGTCCCAACCCTGAGGTGACCGAGCTGATCGACTACGAAGAATTCTGCGGCGTCCCGGGACACGACCACGAAGAAGGCAGTGTAGGCGGGGACTGGGATATCGAAGTGGGGCAGCTGGCAGAGAAGCTAGCGCAGGGGGAGCAAATCCACCTGCTGGATGTGCGCGAACCGCACGAGTTAGAGATATCCCGGCTGGAAGGCGCGGATTTAATCCCTCTCGGGCAGCTGGCCGCACGTCTCTCGGAGCTGGATAGCGCGGAAGAGATGGTGGTGTTTTGCAAGGGCGGCACTCGTTCGGCAAGGGCCCTGGAGCTGCTGGCCAGCGCGGGATTTCGGAAGGTGAAAAATCTCAAAGGC
>DATKXE010000545.1:0-4746 GCA_035529195.1 Anaerolineales bacterium | reverse complement strand
TGCCATCGAGATTTAGGTCAAACATGGTATCGTAAACCAATTCAAAAAGTGTATAGGCTTCGGAAAGGACTGCGGTGCCAGGATTAAGGGTATCTGGGCTGCCTCCCCACCCCACGCGCAGCATCACCGGCTCGACCGGTTCTTCAGTACTTGGTGGGGGTGCTTCGGTTGGCTCAGGTTGGGGGGCTTCTGTAGCCGCGGGTTGCTCAGGTTCTGTAGCCTCAGGCGTCTGAGTGCCAGCACACGCTGCGGCTATGAGCGCCACCACTAACAATAAAAACAAGGGAAGGCTCTTCTTGCTAAACATGCTTCATCCTCCTTAGTGAGGGGGGTGACCTCTAAAGGTCAGGTTGGAGAACAAATATTGGAAGCGGATCCGTGCATCGTTGGTCGTTTATAACCTTAAATATTCGCTCTGTCAATCAACTGCTTATGTTTATAATCCATCAGGCTAACATCAGGGGTGAATAGATCAATCGTTTTACAAAAGCGCTGATCTTCTACGCCGAACCAACTAAAATTGAGCGGTCAAGTGAATTCAGGATAGAAATTCTCCACGCAGGAAACGCAGCGCAGTCTCAGCCATAATCGCCGAGCCGATCGGCAGAGCCTCTTCGTCAATATCAAAAGTCGCGGTATGCAAATAGAGTGGATCTTTTCCCGGGGGCTTGACTCCCAGATTGAACATCGCACCCCTGACGGCCTGGGACATGAAGCTGAAATCCTCGGACCCCATGCTCTTCTGATATCCATTTACTTTCTCTGCACCTATCAAGGCGCTGCCCACCTCGCGGATCCATCCCGCCAGGCGCGGATCGTTGGACTGGGGGGGATACCCGCGTTCAATCTCTAAATGATAATCACCACCCAGAGCTTGAGTGATGCTCAAAGCGCGTTCAACTTCCTCGATCAGCTGCTCACGCACATCATCTGCGAATGAACGCAAAGTGCCTTCAATATACACCCTGTCTGGAATGACATTATCTGCGCTGCCTCCTGAAATGATACCCACGGTTACCACACTCGGCTCTAACGGCCTGACCTGCCGGGATGGAATTGCATACAGCGCGTTCAGTACATGTGTCGCCAACCAGATCGAATCAATCGTCTGGTGAGGATAGGCGCCGTGACCTCCCACGCCAATAATATCTGCCCGGAATGAATCTGCACCAGCACCAACCCATCCATCTGAAATGCGAATTTCTCCTGTGGGGGTCTTCCCGTCAACATGCAGGGCAATTACAGCATCAACTCCCTCCAGGGCTCCATCGGCGATCATGCGCGGGGCTCCACTGATACCTTCTTCATCCGCCACTTCCTCAGCTGGCTGGAAAAGCAATCGTATTTGGCCTGGGAATTGCTCCTGGTTTAGCAGTCTGGCAATATCCAGCAGCATGGCTGTGTGGGCATCATGCCCGCAGGCATGCATCACACCGGGCACCTGTGAAGCATACTCCCCCTCATTTTCTTCCAGGATCGGGAGCGCATCCATATCAGCACGAATAGCGATCACCGGTCCGTCCTCAGACCCCAGGTATGCCACCACACCCGTCTTGCCAACCCCGGTCTGCACTTCGATCCCCATGCCACCCAGGGTTTTAGAAACCAATTCGGCGGTTTGGTAGACCTCAAAACCCAGCTCCGGTTGACGGTGGATGGCTCTTCTCCATCCAATCAGTTCATGTTTAATTTTCTGTGCTTCAGCTAACATTGATAAATCCTTCGCGGCGTCTTTTATTTTAAGTTGCTCTTCTGGTCAACCGTACGTGCTTGCCTGCGCCGGAAGTGCTGGTCCCGAATCTCTTTGATGATAGCCAGCTTCTGCCCTCCGGCGGCCTGCAACCATAAGCGGCCTTTATCCGCCGTAGCCAGAGTCGCATCGCCATAAATACCACTCAGGGTATCGTCACTCCATGGCGGGTTGGCGATCAGACTCCCAGCCTCGATCCAATCCATATAGTAGTTCGGAGTACTGATGAAATCCATCTCACAGGTAGCCTGCTCCATGTGCACCAGGTCCGGACGCAGATGGAGTATGTAGCTGGTCTCGAGCTCCCCACCGTGTCCCATTCCACCCGGTGTGCTCTGGCGGTAACGCTGCAGCTCGGGTCCCGTGGTATGCAGCCATTCGGTAGCGATAAATGCCTGCGGGTAGCGTTCACCGGCATACTTGATGATATTAACCAGGAAAGAATGATTACCGCCGTGGCCGTTGGAGAAATAAATCATGCGCGCACCTGAACTCACCAGGCGGTTCACGATCGCCAGGAAAAAATCCTCAAACACCCGGCCGCCAAGATTTAATGTGCCTGGAAATTCGTGTGAATGCGTGCTGACACCATACGGCCAAACCGGCAAGCAGTAGACCCTTTTCGCCGCCAACCTGGTTAAGTGATCCGCCAGGGCTTGGACAATCAGGGTGTCCGTACTGAGTGGTAAGTGGAATCCGTGCTGCTCCGTATGGCCGGTGCTCACCACCACCACCCGCCCGGAAAGGTCCTGCGGCCATTGCGGATCAAACTGGACATCATAGGGGCAGAACAGGAGGTTCAAACCCTCAGTCTTTAACTGCGCATCCTCATGGCCGCTGATGAAATAAATCTTCTGGAAACCCTGCGCTGCCAGCTCTTGGCGGATACCCACCATCACCCGCCGGAACAAACCCGGTTTGACAGCCAGGCGCACCAGGGCGGACCGGTCTGCTTGCTGGAAACCATACGGTACACCTGGCAAGGCAATCAGGCTATCTGCTCCCAGCGCTTGGGCTACCTGTCTATAATCATATTGCTCCAGCCCGAGCGGGATCACTGCTGGCCATTGGCGGGGAAGGTCGGCAACTTCTGGATAGGTCAGATCTGAATATTTGATTAGATTCATAGCCTACCTGACTCAATTACAGCAAATACCAGTCCAGAAAACGCTCAAGGACGGAATAAAAGTGGAGTACATTGGCATGGTTAAGAAATCCATGTCCCTCGCCCTCATATACCACATACTCGAAGGTTTTGCCCTCTTTTTTCAGAGCCTCGACGAGCTGCTCGCTTTGTTTCGGATGCACACGAGCATCCTGGTCGCCATGTAAGATCAGCAATGGGGAGGCGATGTTTTCTACGTCGTATATCGGTGACCCGGACTTGTATCCTGGGCGATTTTTCGTCGGGTGGCCCATCTGCCGCTCGAGATCCTCTCGCCCGGGACGGTCTCCCTGAGCCCAGGAAGAAAGGATGTCACAATCCCCAAATTTCGCCACCCCACACTTAAAGCGCAGCAGCGGATCACGCGCCAGGGCTAGTACCGCCAGATAGCTGCCATAGCTGGAACCGTAAATACCCAAACGATCGCCGTCAACCCAATCCAGAGACGCCAGATAATCCGCAGCTGCCAGCATATCCTGCGTATCCACGATTCCCCAATTATTATGCAAAGCAAACTGGTGATCAAGCCCCGACCCGGTACTGCCCCGGTAATTGGGAGCCAGTACTGCGTACCCTTTGGCAGCCAGCCATTGAGGCAGAATTTCCCAGTAATGGCCATGTTGATCGGTTGGGCCACCATGCGGGTAGACGATGGCCGCACATGGATCAGTGGCGGAGGTTTTCTGTGGGCGAAAGAGCAGCCCACTGATCGTGACACCGCCGGTGGAGGGAATTTGGACAAATTCCGGCTGAACCAGCTTGGCCTGAGCCAGCGCCGGTGGCTGCGAGAAAGTCAGCTGCCTGATTTCGCCGCTCTCAACCGAGATATGGTAAATATCCGGTGCTTGAACAGAGCTTTCAAATTCAACGCTCAACCAGCTATCATCGGGACCCCATTGGGGGAACGTATGCCACCCCACTTCCCCATGCAGGGTGTGCTGCTCGGCAGTGTCCAGATCGAGCAGATCCAGCCTGTTGGATCCCTGCTTGTTGACCACCAGTGCGATCTGCTTCCCGGCATGACTCCAGGAAAACTCATGCACATCTGACTGACCGGAGGTCAGCTGGGTGATTTCTCCTGAGTCAAGCTGCATTAAATACAATTCCTGCCAGCCGGTGCGATTGGAAATGAATGCCAGCTGCCGGTTATCCGGTGACCAGCGCGGGTGCAAATCCATCACCTTGGAGGCTCCAGTCAGATGGCGAATTTTGTCCCCCTTATCTGAAACCAGACAGATCTCGGATCGATTGAGATCGTCCTGTGGTTTGTATGCGAACGCGATTTGACCATCTGGGGCAGGTTGAGGGTCTGAAATGTCGGCATTAAATGAGGTCAGCGGGGAAGGCCATTCTGACTCCAGATTCGTCCAGCACAGATTTAGAAAATCCTTGCGGCCGCTCAAAAATAAAATTCGTTCCCCATCCACACTGAAGACAGGATGCTCATCCCCGTGCTTAAAATCGGTCAGTTTCCGCGCCTTCCCTCCCGCGCGGGGGACTGCCCAAATATCATCGTGCGCGGCGTATACTATCCAATTTCCATCCGGGCTCCAGCGCGGCTGGTCATCCGTCCAGGAAGCCTGCTGCGGCCGGTCGAAAGTCAGGCGCTGCGGCCAACCTTGCCCATCTGTTTTGATCAACCACACATCACTGTTGCCTTCCCGCTGCCAGATAAATGCGATAAATTTACCATCCGGAGACAGGTTGTGATGGTGGATGTGGTTGACAGATATCAGCAGTTCCAGGCTCCAGGGCTCGGGCATCTTGCGATCTGGTCGGGCCTGTGCTGGCCAACCGTGGCGGTCTTCTTTTTTAATTGTTGGCTTCATTG
>DATKXE010000544.1:0-7955 GCA_035529195.1 Anaerolineales bacterium | reverse complement strand
TTCAAGCTCTCCTTGAGAGTGTAATTTCTCCGAGTATTGAGGATAACTTCTGATAAGACCTGCCACAAGTGGAGAAATAACCAAAATACTTATCAATACCACCATTATGTATTCGGACTTCGGTAATTTATGAATCATGAGTGAAAACAACCCAATTATCCCTGCTGAAATCCAGATTATGAAGAATGGTAGTAAGAATAGCCAGATACGCGGCCAAGGAGCAACTCTCTGCAATAACAGCACCGTCGCAATCCACAGAAAACCAGCCAGGAAAAGCGGTACGCGTCGTTTTTTGGGCAACTTCGGTACGAAAAATGAGGCAACCAAACCGATAATTGCCACCAGGGATAGAGTGGAGGGCAATGTTCGATTCCATTCCTTCCAGGTGTTGACAATCCTGGGGATCACACTCTGGGTAAAATCTGACCAGCTCAAAGTCTCAACCACGTCATTTCCAATGACTGATTGAATTCCCGAGGTGAGGATAATTGGCAAATAAAGAATTCCTGTAAGTATTACTACTCCAATAAGAGATAAGAACAAATATAAATAGAAATTCCGTCCATAATCAGGAATCACATCTTTTATCAGAGCGGATAACAACAACCAGGTAAAAGCCATGCCTACCGGATAGATCATCGTGGGGTTTGTATACATTCCTAAAGCAGAAAACAGAATCAGCAAACACCAGCCAATAAGATTGCGTTGATCTTTAACCTGGGCAGCCAAAGCCATAATCAATAACGCGAATAAGGAGATGATCGTGTAGCCGCGTGCAGTGGTCGAGTAATCGATCATCACGGGAAGAGAAGCAACAACACTAGCTGCAACTAAACTGATTTTCCAACTATAAAAGATCCTGCTTACTAAATAAGTAGCTGGAATTATCAATATTCCGGCTAAGAAGGCTGTTAATCGAATGACTGCAGGTGAATCTCCAAACAACTGTGTAAACAGGTTTACCAATATCGTGTGAAATACATGGTTATTCGGTAAGTGGTAGTCCGTAATCACCGCTCGCAATCCGCGGGAAGCAAATGCCATGAAAGTATAGGTTTCATCATGACCCATCGGTCTCCATAAATACGCATACCTGAAGAATGTTCCCAAAACGATGATCACTATCAGAGTGATTACTGGAGCTAACTCTAGTTTGTTTGGAATGACGGCTCTGATAAGATCCTTTACCTCATGCCATCGCAATCTAAAGAATTCCTTCGACCAAGCTAACAAAAGTGCTATTCTTGATTTTGATTGTTTCCGAAAGGCAAGGAAATAAACAAGGATGCTGATAAGCAATAATAGAAGAGTTATTGCGACGATTCGTGTTACCCTATAAACCTGCTGAGTATACGACTCGACATCCCCATCACTTGCAAAACCAGCTAACCAGTTCTTCTGGTCAATGTACGGTACTGCCGCTAGTAGGCTGAAGATTATTGCGCCTATCAGCGCAGTAATCACTATAACCCCCCAAAGACTGGTAGCTTTACTGTTTTGATTCATTTTCCTATAACAGTGTAATAGTGGTTATTAATCATCAAATTGAATAACGAGTTCGATTCACGATTATTGTCCTGTAAATTTTGTTGCTGCCAATTTAACAATTTACCCATCAATTCATAATTATATCGTTTCAAGCGGAATTTTGACATTCTACCAAGATTTGGAACGTAATTTTCCTCTACAACACATTGGCTATGCGCATTTCCGTGATATAAACTAATCTCATTCTTCCTTCGAGTAAACCTCTCTTCAAATTGCTATTCTTTATTTATTTTCTTGCAGTCATCAAAAATACACCTAAAAGAAACTAGGACCAAAAAATATTTCCCTCACTTGAGCGTTGACTAATCTCAAGATCAACCTTAAAATATATTTTAAGGTCGATCTGATGCCTAAAGAAATCAACCAGTTGGAAACACTGAGGTCGTTAAAGCGGATCAATACTGTATCCGATCCTAAGAGGTTGGAAATCCTTCAAAGGTTGATGGATAAACCCAGCACAATATCCCAAATTGGTCGTGAGCTGGGTGAATTTCCTGCCGCTATTCGATACCACATCAATAAACTCATTGCATTAGAGCTGGTTGAGCTTCGTGAAGTACGCAGCTCTCCAGGCTATTCCGAAAAATATTATTCGGCCAAGGCTGATGCGTTATTAATACAGCGAACCATTTTGCCTATCTCAGACCAGAAAACACTCATATTTATGGGCAGCCATGACCTCGCTATGGAAATATTGATCACTGGATTCTGTGAAAAATATCCGCGTGTAAACATCCTAAATTTCCCGATTGGAAGTTTAGATGGTTTGGTGGCATTGCGACAAGGAACCGCCCATCTTGCTGGTTGCCATTTATTCGACTCGGATACCAACCAATACAATCACCCCTTCGTGAAGCATTTCTTTCCAGGGCAATCCACGAAACTAATCACACTTGCCCGTCGAGTACAGGGTTTACTTTTCGCTCCTGGGAACCCTCAAGGAGTGTCCGGGCTTGAGGACCTGACCCGGAGCGGTATCCGGTTTATCAACCGCAATCAAGGTTCAGGCACCCGCATTTGGTTAGATAGGCGCTTGAGGGAATCGGGTATTCAGCCCGAGAAAATCATTGGCTACACGAAAGAGCTGAATTCTCATACGGGTATCGCCCAGGAGATCAAGTTTGGTTTAGCTGATCTTGGTATTGGACTTATTGCTGCAGGGATTAACCATGGCTTGGATTCCATTCCACTCTTTGAAGAGCAATATGACCTGATCATCCCAGGCGACAGGGGCGAAGACCAGGATATCGCGAACATAATTGACTACCTCTCAACTGCCGGCTCCCGGAAAATGATCGCTGCTCTTCCGGGATATGACGTTCATGAGACTGGTGCTTGCCTGGAAGTTTAATAGATTGCACACTAATAATGGAGCTGCACCAATGCGGTCGAATCTGTCACCATGTGTCTTCACCCTGCTGATTTTCCTACTTATGCTGGCAGCCAGCGCTTGCTCAAGTGGAAATCCAGCCAACAATCCCCCTCCAGAAGATGGGAAAAACCAGATCATTTTAGCAACCACCACCAGCACCCAAGATTCCGGTTTGCTTGATTTTCTAATCCCAAAATTCTACGAGAATAACGAATATTTGGTAAAAACAATAGCTGTTGGGACCGGCAAAGCATTGAAGATGGCCGAAGATGGGAATGTAGATATCCTGCTGGTCCACGCACCTTCGGCAGAATTGGATTTAGTTGAAAAAGGATATGGTATCGACCGTAAATTGGTCATGCACAACGATTTCGTGATTATCGGACCAGCCGGTGATCCAGCAGGAATTACCGGTCTAAATTCGGCAAGTGAGGCATTCCAAGACATCTTGAATTCCGAATCGATTTTTACCTCCCGAGGAGATGACTCTGGAACTCATAAAAAAGAGCTTGAATTCTGGGATGACATCAATGCTGACCCTCAAGGAGATTGGTACCTAGAATCCGGTCAAGGGATGGCTGCAACACTGCGCATCGCCTCAGAAAAAGATGCTTATACATTGACCGATCGAGCTACCTATCTCGCAAACCAAGATTTCCTCGATTTAGATATCCTGGTTGAGGGAGATCCGCGCTTACTGAATGTTTATCATGTGATCACGGTCAATCCGGGAAAATGGCCTCAAGTTAATTACGAAGGCGCACAAATTTTTACAGCATTTTTGGTCTCAACAAAAACACAGGAATTGATTCGCAATTTCGGTGTTGACCTCTACGGCCAACCACTATTTTTCCCGGATGCAGACAAAACTGATTCAGACCTGGGATTAGACTGACACATGGAATTAATTTGGGACGGAATTAAGGAAGCTTTTTTACTGATCATTCGTGGTGATCCCGAAATCTGGGCCATTACCTGGCTGACACTGAGAGTATCTGGGACCGCGACTGCGATAAGCTTGTTGATCGGTCTACCTATTGGTACTTGGTTAGCACTGCGAAAATTCACCGGTCGCGGCTGCCTTTTCAGCTTTATCAATACCGGAATGGCCTTTCCCCCGGTGGTGATTGGCTTATGGGTATCAATATTCCTTTGGAGGAGTGGTCCCCTGGGTTTTTTGGGCATAATCTATACTCCTGCGGCTATGGTTATTGCTCAAACCATTATCGCAACACCAATTGTTGTAGGTTTGACGATAGCGGCCTTACAGCAATTAAATCCCTATATGAGAATGCAGTTATTAGGATTGGGTGCTTCACAATTTCAAGCGATTCTTGCTATGTGGCGAGAATCACGTTTACTCCTTCTGGCAGCATTAATGGCTGGTTTTGGAAGCATTATTTCCGAGGTTGGTGCATCGATGATGGTTGGGGGAAACATCAAAGATCAAACCCGGGTATTGACTACCGCGATTGTATTGGAGACCAGTAAAGGCCGTTTTACGTTCGCAATTGCATTGGGCTTTATCCTGCTGCTGCTCGCATATATTGTAAATTATGGATTAACGATATTTCAGCAACGGGGCGCACGCAACAAAGAGATTCAGTAATTTGAGCGTAATGACAGGTAACCCATTTCCGGTTCTGGAAATTAATCATCTTCATGTTAAACGGGGTAATGAATTTGATTTGATTATTGATCAATTTAATCTTCACCAGGGTGAAGTAATGGCAATTATTGGCCCCAATGGTGCCGGTAAAAGCACACTGCTCCTTTCGATCAGCAAACTTCTTGCTCCAACAACCGGCGCTATATTATTTAGAGGGACACCTCTCGACGAGATCAATGACCTTGAATACCGACGCAATATCGCTCTCGTCCTGCAAGATCCATTATTGTTTGATACCTCTGTTTACGATAATATCAGCACTGGGCTCCGCTTCCGAGGATTATCAAAATCTGAACAGAATGAGCGCATTGAAGATTGGTTATCCAGGTTAAAGATCGATCATCTCAAAAACCGACATGCTTCTCAACTTTCCAGCGGCCAGGCACAGCGAGTTAGCCTGGCCCGAGCGATGGTGCTGAGACCAACTTTACTTTTATTGGACGAGCCTTTTAGGGCATTAGATACGCCAACTCGTAAGGCTTTGATAGAAGAATTACGCATTTTGCTATCAGAAACGGCTACTACGACCATCTTCATCACCCACGACCAGGAGCAGGCTTTATCCCTTGGAGATAGAGTTGCTGTAATTCTTGATGGGCGATTACGCCAGGTGGGGTCGCCTCAATCTGTATTCGCAGCTCCGATCGACAGTGATGTCGCAAATTTCCTCGGTGTAGAGAATGTATTGCCAGGTCAGGTGATGGACAATAATCAAGGGAAAATCACAGTTGATGTGCAGGGTATAATGCTCGAAGCGATCGGGCAGGAAAAATCTGGCAAGCAAGTTCTCTTCTGCTTACGACCGGAAGACATCACCATATGGAGAACTAAAGAAGTACCTAAAAGCAGCGCACGAAACCAACTTCCTGGACGGGTAAATTCAATCTCGGACCAAGGACCTCTCCTACAAATTTCAATCGATTGTGGATTCCCATTGGTGGCTTTAATTACACGTGCCTCCGCACGTGATCTTGAACTTGAATTGGGGATGCGGGTATCAGTCGCATTTAAAGCCAGTGCCGTCCATCTCATTCCAAGATAAGATTTTTCTTCGAATCTTCATGCGTGTAAATTGGCTTAGTTTGGTCACCAAGATACAATAAATGACCGCATACTGTCTTCGATTCTGAACATAACTTGGTTATAATCCCCTTGGGATGGCTGACCATAGAAGAATTCTCCATATCGATTTAGACGCTTTTTACTGTGCAGTCGAAGAGCAGCGTGATCCAACCCTTAAAGGTAAACCCTTTGCTGTCGGTGGACGCCCAGATCAACGCGGCGTTGTCGCATCATGCTCATACGCAGCAAGAAAATTTGGCGTTCGATCCGCAATGCCTATGGCTAAGGCGATAAAAATTTGCCCGGAATTGTTAACTGTCCCCGGCCATTACCGCGACTATAGCAAAGCCTCTTCCCAAGTCATGGATTATTTGAGAGAATCTACCGACCAGGTCGAGCAAATTTCGATCGATGAAGCCTTTATGGATATCACCAAGTTATCTAAATCAAGCCAGGTAATCGCCCAAGAACTGCAGAAACATGTTAATTCTGAATTTGGCCTTCCATGTTCAATAGGAATCGCCTCTAATAAATTAGTAGCAAAAATGGCAACCGATTATGGAAAAGTTGAGCGAGGTTTTTCAGATAAACCCCCGAATGCAGTTTATATTGTTCCTGTCGGACAGGAAGAATCCTTTCTCAGACCTCTGGCAGTAGATGCACTGTGGGGGGTTGGTCCAAAAACCGCTGCAAAACTCAATGAGATGAATATCAATACCATCGGTGATCTTACCCATTTCCCGGAGGACGAAATTACAAAACGATTTGGAAAATGGGGCTACTTAATTATTCAACACGCTCGAGGGATTGATGATCGCGCAATTGTCCTAAAACATGTCGCAAAATCTGTCAGCCAAGAAACAACCTTCAGCAAGGACATTCAAGCCGAAGATACTTTGCTCGAAACTATTGAGAAATTATCAAATCGTATCAGCCAGCGCCTGAAAAAGAAACATGTGCAGGGTACAACAATCAAAATCAAAATTCGGAGGTCAGATTTTTCCACCATCACCAGGCAGGTAACATTAATCCATCCGTCGAATCAGAATAACACAATTTCCGAAACAGCAATCGGTCTCTTCAAAAAGGAATGGAAACAGGGAGAACCGATCCGGTTGATTGGCGTCGGGGTCAGTGGATTAGCTCCTGAACAACTTAACCTCTGGGATTACAACAAGAATTCAGTAAATAGTGAAACAGACAAGCGCTTGGATTCAGCAATTCGTGATCTGCGTGAAAAATTCGGAAATGGCGTTTTACAGTGGGGAGATGATTTGACCAAGAACAAAACATAACTACAAATAGAAGGATTCTTGAATATGGAAAAACTGCAATATCCTGAAACCAGAAAGATCGAACAGATCGATGATTATCATGGCACTTTAATCTCAGATCCTTACCGTTGGTTGGAAGACTCGAATTCAGAAGAAACCAAACGGTGGATCAGTGAACAAAACAAGCTGACCCAATACTACTTAAAGGATATCCCAAGAAAAGATAAGATTCGGGATCGATTGACTGAGCTCTGGGATTTTCCACGTGCATACGCACCTCAGAAAGTGAACGGCATGTATTTCCAGCTTAGAAATAGTGGTTTGCAAAATCAAAATGTTTTATACATGATGCAATCCCTGGATGGTGAAAAATCCGTTTTGCTCGATCCAAACGAACTTTCTGAAGATGGAACAATCGCCCTCACGAATTGGGAGGTCAGTACGAATGGGAATTATCTCGCCTACGCAATCAATGCAAGCGGTTCAGATTGGCAAGTCTGGCGGGTAAGAGATGTAGCAACGAAAATGGATTTACCGGATCAGATCGAGTGGAGTAAATTCTCAAGTGTTGCCTGGAATCCTGATAGTACTGGTTTCTATTATTGCGGTTACGACGAACCTGAAAATAGGGAGACTTACGAAGCAGTAAACCAACACCAGAAGGTCTTGTATCACCAGGTGGGAACTGATCAAACCCAAGATAAGCTCGTCTATCAACGTACCGACAAACCAGAATGGGGTTTTGAGCCAGTTGTCAGTGATGATGGAAAATATTTAATACTGCATGTTTCGAAAGGTACAGACACCCGAAACCGAATAATTTATCGAGAACTTGATTCTAATGATGACTTTAATGAATTAATATCAGACTTGGAAGCAACCTATCAATTTACAGGGAATGATGGACCCCTATTTTACCTGCGCACAAACTACTTATCCCCTCGTGGGAAATTGATATCCATTGATATTCGTAATCCAGAAAAAAATAATTGGAGAACGATTATTTCAGAGGATCAAGATTCAATCGAAG
>DATKXE010000543.1:0-2531 GCA_035529195.1 Anaerolineales bacterium | reverse complement strand
ATCCATTTGCTCCATAATTATATCCTTAAAACCGGGTGCAAGATCTGGATTTTCGATTCAGTCTTCGAGAATAAACGTTATCCTCATCTGGATCCGATACTCGGTGATTAGGCTTCCATCATCGATTAGGACTTCCTGATTCTCGATCCACGCAGCTCTGACTTCCGCAAGAGTTTTTTGGACACGAGCAACTCCTGTCTTGATTGTAATAAATTCCTGCCTTTTTTTCCAACACTCTCGACTCGTCTATTTGACTCTGGAGTGACTTTCGCAAAAAAATGGTGGGATTACAGGTAGCCTTTGTTCTTCATCCCCGGTGCAATTCTGGTGCAAATGGGGTTAAAAAGCATTGAAATTATTGACTTTATATTGCAGCATTTGGAGAAGACTACCGGCGCGAGTTAAAACTGCGCATGAGGAAATGACGTTCGATCTTGATCATGAATTCGCTTATCCTGATCTCTGGAGACAACAGTCCGAGGCATAAAATTATTACGAGTATAAATAAACCCAGTGAATGTTCTGATCCGGAATTCTCAGCTTCGAAAGGGGGATAGAATTGCCTTCGGGTGAGAGCCGAGCGCCAATCTTCGCTGCCTCCAGGTATTGCAACTATTTATTCTACTTGGTGTTGTTAAATACAAAATCAATAGTATTGGTTATCAATGTTAAAGGAGAAAATCATGAAACTCAACACCTTGTTTGTTATCAATGCCGTTGTTGCTGTCCTGTTTGGGCTCGGATTCATCCTGATACCATCTCAGCTGCTATCCTTGTATGATGTCGATATGAACGAGGCGGGCATTTATCTCGCTCGCCTGTTGGGGGCAGCTTTCCTTGCCTTCGCGATCATCTCCTGGCTGGTTCGCGATTCAGTCGGCTCACACGATCAGCGCGCCGTCGTCATGGCCTTTTTGATAGCTGACATCCTGAGCTTCATCGTCTCGTTGATATACCAGTTCCAAGGTATCGCTAATGCGATCGGTTGGTCTACTATAGTCATCTACCTGCTGCTTGGGTTGGGATTCGGTTATTTCTATTTCAGGAATCCAGCCTCGACCTGACCTTAGGGCTCCCTAAAATTGCCTGTTCTAATATGATTTGGCTGCTCCTGGATGTAGTGAGTATCCAGGGGGACTAGCAGCGCGCGATTTGATTCGGATTCCATCCTGCCATTTGTATGGTGGATGGTATCCATGCTAGGGGACCAGTAAGACAGAAGATCAAATCTGGCAAGGGACCCTGCTTCATACTTTACGAGGCTGTCTCCAGCATAGGGAACACACATTTGACCTCGGTTGCGGTGATTAATCTTCTGAATTCACCACTTTTGTAAAGTTGATTGTACGCTTGACCGCCATAAATCCAAGATTTTCATTTAGACTAAGCGCGCCAGTCGGGTTTTGGGTATCCACAGCCAATGCAGCTCGTTCCATTCCAGCAGCGAGAAATCTTAGCATCGTATGAACCAGGAGAGCAGATACAATGCCTTGACTGCGCCAGCTTGGGATGACATTCACAGCTTCAATCCAAACCTGTTGAATGCCGGTTTGTTCGTTTTTGGTCTCATTTTCCCAATTGATGCAAAAGCCAGCGATAGCCACCGCCAGATAAGTCATATCACTCCTGAATTGCGGCACACCGGTGAAGAACTGCCTCCAAAAGTGTTCATCCATCTACGGCAGCCCCCAATGCCTCTCTGAAAGCATCATTAAAGGCATGCATCAAGGGGTTGTCAAGAGATTTCGTCCACTGCACGAGGCGCAAGCCTTTCGGTAGTTATTTTTGAGGGATGGACTGGTAGAAATCGCGCATCATAATATAGGCCTAACGGACAGCTTTAAATCCGTATTGTTCGAACAGTCTAATTCGATCGGTCAGATGGTCTGCGCAGCTCGTGCGGATAACCAGAGGTGTTCCCTGATCGATCTTATCAAATTCCTCTCTCGCCCGTCCTTCCATCCAGCGCAGGATATTGCTGCCCAACCCTTGTCCTCTGCGATCAATGTGCACATTACCATCAATCATGACGAGGAACTCAGTTTCGCTTTGCCTGGTGTGGATAATAGCTAGGGCTAAGAAAGTATTGTTACCGCTAATAGCAGCCAGCATGTTGGTATCAATCCGGTCCCCCGGTATTTGAAAGATCTAAGTAAGATTTTCTTCTTTCGCAGGAACTTCCATTTGATCTACCGCGACTACCACTGTAGTCATTTCCTAGATGGTGCTGATATCACAAAGCTGGATCGACCGCCAGGAGTAGTTGGGATAGATCGGGTGGTGGATTCATTTCATTTTTTTTCGATAATTTACTCAGTTTTAATAATTATCCAAGCGTGTCTAATCGTGCAGCATCTATTTTAACCAATATTGTGCTTCCTTATGCATTCGTACGATGGGATTATCAATAATTAACATAAAAGAAATTCGCTAAGGAAGTTTTTTCTTTGCGCAAAAATTTGGGTATAAAAAGTGGGCGCTGAGGGACTCGCATGTCATCCCCCCAATCTTTGTGGGGGGACCATCGACCT
>DATKXE010000542.1:0-7424 GCA_035529195.1 Anaerolineales bacterium | reverse complement strand
GTGCTTCTAGATTAATTCTCCAGACGATTCAAACGAAAATTGGTAAATACCTCTTCAAAGCCGTCTCGAGTTGAGACGGCTTTTTTCCTCTCAAGGCAGGCTTAATTGCCAGTCGTATTCATAATCCGTCAATGCCGACTGTGTTTTACTTATGCATCCGCGGTAAGAAATGACCATTGGTGTGATTCACCGTTCACTGTGATGGATACAAAATAGGTATTTCCAGGAATTAATGGTTCCTTTGGTATCAATACAACTGCATCCCGAAAATTCAAGATCGCTCGTCCTAATGATTCTGCAGAACGATCTGGATTGTTGTATGTGGTTTCATCAAACACACAATGAGGCAGTTCAAGATCGCCTTGTCTGAAGGAGTGGGATGTCACCTGGGGAGTTCTATCCCCTGCGCCAATTTGAAGAATGATGGGCAATCCAGCAGGTGAGCTGTACCCCGTACAGCTGCTTAATGGATTGGGGTACTCACCCGTGTGCGAGGTTATTGGCACGCTAGCACCTTCGCCAGGCCACGCAATAGGGAACTGGACTGTATCTGGCAGCTCCTGCAATCCCCGTAGAACATCAAGCGCCGCGCTCATTTGGAATCCACCATCCAGCTCGCGAAAGCTCCCAAACCCCACTTGCTGGAGCTGTGGATCTAGAATCCCCAATCCATGAAAAGGCGCCTGGATCCACCCTTCAATGGCAGCTAGATCCGTAGCGGTATGTCTCGAGCTGGCCAGCAGGTTGCTGGTTCTGGCAGCTGAATCTCCTTCACTTGTGAACCATGAGTTGCCTGGATCCTCACTGTGACCAAAGTAATCGTTTTTGACCATGTATCGGGAATGTAGCCAATCTCCCTGGCTCCAGCCAGGATTATCTTGTACTTTAGCTAACCCGGCTAAACTGCGAAAATAGTTAATATACTCGAGCCATGTGGGATTCTCTGGTGGTGGCCCGGTGTATGGCTGCGACCCGTAAGTTGTCACATTAACATTGATTAGCATGGGAAAATAGATCTTTGCCTGCCCTGCCTCAGTTGATCCATCGTCTGGGGAAGATGCACCTTGTACATCTCCGTAAATTGGCCACATGATCATTCCACAAATAATCAGCATACAGGTGCACATTTTTATAGCTTTAGAACAATTTTTATTCATCAACTGCTACCTCGGATACACCAGAAAATAATTTTAAGGGGTCGCTTCCAAAACAGACAATAAAAAAACCCACCATGCAGAACTGCCTGGTGGGTAATCGCGAAATCTTGGAGTCCTTGACAGGCAGTCCGGCGGTCATACCATCTTCAAAGTTAAATATTGATTTCTCTTTGAAGGCGGCTTAGATCCGTGACTTTGCGTCCTTGCCTTTCGACAAGTTTGCCTTTTTCTATTGTGACTACGTTCAACAATATTCTAAAACCAAAATTCTATCCGTCAAGTACTGGACCTTATTCCCATCCATATTGTAAGCTTTATGATTTTTACGATTTACTTGACCAATTGGTTGGTCTGTAATAAAATTCATTTACAATTGAATAAAATGTCAGCTTGGGTACCTCTTCCCCCGGATGGGAAGGTTTAAAGGCGAAGCCGGTTAAAGTCCGGCACTGTCCCGCAACTGTAAGTCACCCTGGTAAATCACCAGTATGACAAGTCAGGACGCCCGCCCAGGTTGGGATTTCCACCTCCTCGTGGATAGAGGGTGGGAACGCAATACTGGAAGACTTCCCTTGCCCCTATCCCTTGTGATAGGGGCATTTTAATTTTTAGGTTCAATACCAGAAAGAACCAAAAAGGAGTCAACCATGCTATCCAAGAACCCATCAAAAATACTTATCGTTTTGTTTCTCTTCCCTGTAATCCTGTTTTCAGCCTGTTCACAAGCTGAGCTCACTGCAGATCCCAGCCCAACAGAACTGCCCCCACCAACCAATACCGCCGTTGTTGAACCAACCGAGGAAGCGACCAATACGCCGCAACTCGAGCCAACAATGGAAGCTACAAATACACCGCCACCCGAATCGACAGAAGAACCCATCACAATCATGGATGGCTTGGATCGTCAGGTGATCCTGCCTGCACCGGCGGAGAAAGTGGTATCCTTGGCTCCTTCGAACACGGAGATATTATTCTCAATTGGTGCTGGTGATCAGGTCATCGGCAGGGATGAATTCTCCGATTTCCCAGAACAGGCTGCTGATCTCCCCTCAGTCGGCGGTGGATTCGGAGATTACAACCTTGAAGCCATTGTCAATCTGGAACCCGATCTGGTTCTGGCCGCCGAAATCAACACGCCAGAACAAATCAAAGCGCTCTCAGATTTGGGTTTGACCGTCTTTCTGCTGGCCAATCCAACCTCACTAGATGAGATGTACGTCAACCTGCTCACCGTCGCGGAACTAACTGGTCACCTGCAAGCGACAGAAGATTTAGTAGAGCATCTACGAAGCAGGGTTGCAGTAGTTGATACTGTCATCGCAACTGCAGAAGACATCCCCACAGTATTCTATGAATTGGATGCTACAAATCCATCAGCCCCTTGGACCGCGGGTGCCAGCACCTTCATTGATACTTTGATCACCCAGGCTGGTGGAGAGAACATTGCCTCCGATCTCGAAGGTCAGTATCTGCAGCTTTCCATTGAAGAAATATTGGTTCGTGATCCGCAGGTGATTTTATTAGGCGATGCTGCTTATGGAACCACCCCGGAATCGATCCAGGAGCGCAGTGGGTGGAGCAATCTCAGTGCCACGGTCAATAACAGGATATATGCTTTTGATGATAATCTGGTCAGCCGCCCCGGCCCCCGCTTGGTTGATGGTTTAGAGCAGCTGGCAAAATTGCTGCACCCAGAATTGTTCACTGATTGATGACAGTATCTCAAATCTGGCAGGATCATCCCTCATCTATGGGATAAACGAAATGAAAAGACCATACCTCCTGAACCTGATCCTCCTCTTTTCCGCCCTGGTCCTCAGTGTTGCGGTTGGAGCAGTTTACATCCCTCCCGCCGCGATCATTCGGATTATCACGGCAGCCTCCACATTCCAACCAGATCCCGAGTTGGTGTCCGAGACCATGACAACTATCGTACTTCAGTTGCGTTTACCTCACTCCATCTTGATTGCGATCGCTGGAGCTGCCTTGGCGGCAAGTGGTGCTGGCTACCAGGGGCTCTTTCAGAATCCACTGGCAGACCCGTATCTAATCGGCGTTGCTTCTGGTGCTGGGTTGGGAGCGGTCCTGGCCATGTCGATCAGCTGGCCAGCCAATCTGCTTGGTTACTTCTCCATTCCTGTCGCTGCTTTTGTGGGAGCTGCCATCACTGTAATTATCGTATACCGGTTGGCAAGGTTCGGGAACGCACTCTCGATCACAAACCTGATTCTGGCAGGTGTTGCGGTTGGTTCCTTTGCCTCAGCCTTGACATCATTTATCATGCTGCAATCTGTCGGTGAAGTCCGGCGAGCGATTTCCTGGCTGCTGGGTGGATCAACCATCAGCGGGTGGGCTCCGGTGATCGCCTCGCTGCCATACATAGCAATTAGTCTTGGTATTCTTGTCACGGCTGGGTATGCCTTGAATGTGCTCCAATTTGGTGACGAACAAGCCCAGCAGCTTGGTTTACCGGTGGAGCGCATCAAATTACTGATCATATTGGCAGCTTCTCTTGCCACTGCTACCGCAGTCTCCTTTACCGGTGTGATCGGTTTTATCGGTTTAATCGTCCCACACATGGTGAGAATTTTATGGGGACCTGATTACCGCAAACTTATACCCCTGTCAATCCTGGCTGGGGCAACAACGCTATTAATTGCTGACTTACTGGCCAGAACACTGCTCGCTCCTCAGGAGATCCCTGTCGGAGTGATCACGGCCTTAGCTGGAGCACCCTTTTTCCTCTGGATTCTCAGACGCTTCCAACGTGGAGAGATGAAGTTTTAATTACATAAGCGAGTTATCAATATGCTCAGAATTCGCTCGATCTCGGTCAGTTACGGGGAGATTGAAATACTCCATGAACTATCCCTTGATGTAAATACAGGGGAAGTTGTCTCCTTAATTGGTCCAAATGGCGCTGGAAAGACGACCATGATGCGTGCCATTAGCGGTGTCATCCCGGTCAAATCTGGATCGGTGCATGTAGATGATGAAGATTTATCAGTTACACCAATTGCTGAGCGAGCCAGGTTGTTGGCTGTTGTGCCCCAAGCTCGTAAACTTCCCCCAGAATATACTGTCCAGCAATCCGTATTAATGGGCCGGACCCCCTATCTAGGATGGTTAGGTAATCCAAGTCCAGGCGACATTGAGAAGGTTCAATGGGCCATCGATCGAACCCGACTCTCCGAACTTGCTAACCGGCGGGTTGATGAACTTTCTGGCGGTGAACAACAGTTAGTGCTGGTTGCACGCGCTCTTGCCCAGGATGCTCCAGTCATGCTCCTGGACGAGCCAACTGCCCATCTGGATTTGCGTCACCAAACCACGATCCTCGATCTGGTACACAACTTGGCCAGGGAACGTGGCCTGGCTGTTCTAATGTCGCTTCACGATTTAAACTTGGTGAGTATTTTCAGCGATCGGATCGCATTACTGGATGATGGAAATATTCTCGCAGTTGGAAAACCAAAAGAGGTGATTAATCAACAATACCTCTCCAAGGTATATCAGGTACCGCTTGATATTATCCCCCACCCCCATCGCGATATCCCTATCGTTCTCCTGAACGGGCACGATGATTAAACAAGCCCGGGGTATTTAACCAGCAGCTAATATCTCTTCAACCGTGAAGAAGAACTCTGGAACAGAGAACGGCTTCTGTAACCAGGTTATTTGCTTCTGTTCGAGCAGGGATTGTCGCTCCACTCCCATCGGATGGCCAGTTACAAACAAAGTTCTAATTTCTGGCCAACGATTTTGTACTTGGTTAAACAGTTCTAAACCACCCATCTCTGGCATTACCATATCGCTGACCAGCAAGTCTATGGTCCCCGAATTAAATTCCAAAATCTGAAGCGCTTCATTCCCATTGGAAGCAGCCAGCACTTGGTACTCCTGCGCTTCAAGTAAATCTTGGATCGCATTGAGAGTAATTGGATCATCTTCCACAACTAGGATCGTTTGACCATGACCTTCAAGTGGAGAAGAATAATGCACATCCGCTTTCTCGATTTGTTGGGTCGGCAGGGTAGGTAAATAGACCGCAAATCTCGTTCCTTCACCAATTTCACTGTGGACATCGATATAACCACCATGCTGTTTGACAATCCCATAAGCTTGTGCGAGTCCTAATCCAGTTCCCTCGCCAATCGGCTTTGTGGTGAAGAACGGTTCAAAGATATGCGGGATCGCCTCCACAGGAATCCCAATCCCGGTATCGCCAATTGTTATGGCGATCCACTCTCCATGGGGGAGATATGGGCTTGGCGGTATATCACCAATCTTTAAGATCAGGTGATTGATATCAAAGCTCAAGATACCTCCATTGGGCATTGCATCTCTGGCATTGATTGCTAAATTCATGAAGACTTGCTGCAGCTGGGTTGGATCTGCATGAACTGGGTAATTCCCAGGTTGGAATTTCAATTCTACCCGCATCGTTTCTGGCAAGACCCTTTCAAGAAGCTTATCAAATTCCTTGAAAAAGGGCAGCAAATCCAGCGAGGAAGGCTCCATTACCGATTGGCGGCTGAAATCCAGGATCTGGCGGATAAGGCTTGCTGCTCTTTGAACCTGCTGCTGGATGATCACTAATTGTTCTAAACCGGTGGGGTTCATCACCAGATCTTTTCGAAGCAGATCACTATAGACCAGGATGGTCGCCATGATATTGTTAAAATCATGGGCAATACCCGCTGCTAACTGTCCCACTGTAGCCAGGCGATCCTGCATCTGGGTGCGTGATTGGTTATGACGTTCTTGGGTAACATCCCGCAGCATGAGTATCCAGTGAGGCTGTTCACCACCCAATGAGCGGGTTTCAATTTCAAATATTTTCGGCTGAGATCCATCTAACAAGATCTCCACTGGTTGAGGATCATCACAATATTGGATCAGGTTAGATATCGAATACGGCCCCAGTCCATGCAATTCCGAGTTCTTATCCTTTATACCAAAATAAGCAAGTATCTCGCTTCCATAAGTGTTGACCACCACAGGATGATGCTCTTCATTCAGCAAAATGACACCTACTGGAAGTCGTTCAACTAGATTTAATAAGCGTTGTTGTTCCCGTTCAAGCATTTCCACTAAGTGCTGTACTTGTTCGTATCTACCCACATTGCTCAGGGCGACTCCTACCTGGTGGCAGATGGCCTGGATCAATTCTAGATGATCTTCCGAAAAGAAACCTGGTTCATCATGGAATAAGCAAAACACTCCCATCAGCTGCTCCCCATGAATGATCGGAGAACCAAGCATCGAACGCATACCATCACACCACTCAGGGATATCACTGGTGCGGTTATCTTCGGTCAAATCGAGGATATTTACAGCTAGGTGGTTTCTGGCTACCCAGGCTAACAGTCCCTCTTCCATCTCAATATCCATGGGAATATCGAAACATTGCTGATCTTGTTGGGTTGATTGGTAAACCTTCTGCCACCTGAGTTTGCTCTCCTCTGGTATGTACAGAAACACCATCCCCAGAGCACCACCCAATGCTTCGCAGGTCAATCTGGTTGCTCGTTCTAAAATCTCATCAGAATCCAGGCTAGGAGCCAATTCCCTACCGATATCATAGACCAAGCTCAAATGACGTTCCTCGGTCGCCACGGTTTCATACAAGCGTGCATTCTCAATCGCGATCGCAGCATGGTCACCTAATAACCTCAGCAGCCGCAGATTCAACTCGGTTAATGCTCCTGGTTCGGTGTGAGATACATTCATTACTCCGACAACTCGTTCACCGATCTTCAGGGGTAAACCAATGATCGAACCAGTCCATGATTCTGGTGTACCAGTATAGATCGGATCAGATCGAATATCAGGAACCAGTATTGGTTCTCCAGTTTGTGCCACAGTCATCGTCAATCCATTCGAACGAGGTTGCGAAAATGGTTGACTCTTCTTTCCATCCCCCCAAAGAGCAGTGCCGAAAACCAGGTTCTGACCGTTTTCCGGATGAAACAAGAAAATATGACAATTTCTCATTCCTGGCACCAAGTCTAGCGCGCATTGGGCAATCCGGTCCAGCACGCCTTTCAAATCAAGGCTGGCGGTCAAAGTTAAACTTGCCTGCCTTAAGATTTCCATTTGAGCGTAGCTGCGCATCTCTTCAAATTTTCTCTCGTCAATATCCTCAACCGTTCCAGCTATCCAAATTTCATCTGAACCAGGATTATCGATCAGGCTGGCATTGATCGATGCCCAAAAAATCGACCCACCACTTTCTCTGAGTTGGACTTCAAAACCACCAACATG
>DATKXE010000541.1:0-2230 GCA_035529195.1 Anaerolineales bacterium | reverse complement strand
TACGGCAGGTCACTCATGATTTTGAGACCTTTGAATTCAACACCATCATCTCGGCCTTGATGGAGCTGCTCAACGAGATGTACAAGGCTCGTGAACTGGGCGCGTCTGGTTCTCAAGAATGGGATGAGGCTGTAGATATCTACCTGCGCATGTTAGCACCCGTTGCTCCACACATTGCAGAAGAATTGTGGGCTCGTCTTGGAAAACCATATTCAATTCACTCACAGCCCTGGCCAGAAGTGGATGAATCCGCAGCAGCCGAAGAACAAATTACACTGATTGTTCAGGTAAACGGGAAGGTGCGTGACCGGATTTCAGCGCCGGTTGATATCAGCGAAGAGGATGCCAAAGAACTTGCACTAAGATCAGAAGCTGTGGCAAAGTACCTGGAGGATAAGGAACCCAGGAAAGTGATTCTGGTTCCGGGTAGACTGGTCAATATCGTGGTGTAGTAATAGTTCTATCTTGCGTACTACATTGTTAAGAACCTACTGACGCAAACCCCTGCGGCAAGGAGCGGGTTTTATACAAAGGTTTGCGAGCCCGGTATGTAATCCCCAAGGTACCAAAGGCAGCGGCTTCAGATTGATGCGGTGCATCTCGGTAAATATCATCATTCCAGGTGATCTCAAAATTCTCGAATCCTGCAGCCTCAACCTTCTGCGCTAGCTCCGCTTCCAGCAGAGCACCAGCAATTCAACCTGCCCACAAGACCAGGTTGTTCTTGGCGCTGTTGGGAAGCGGTTTCTGTACCAGGATGTCAGCAATTTGTAATCGCCCTCCAGGTTTTAGAACCCGGAAAATTTCCTTGAATACCATGTCCTTATCCGGAGAGAGGTTGATGGCACCATTTGAGATGATGACGTCGGCCCACTCCGTAGGAATTGGTAATTGTTCGCTGTGATCTTGGATGAATTCGACTTTGTTCAGGCCGGTCACCGCAACGTTTTAGCGCGCCTTCTCGATCATTTCCGGAGCCATATCAACGCCGATCACCCGACCCTTTTCCCCTACTTTTCGGGCAGCGATCAGACAGTTCAAGTCCTGCTCCGCAACCAACATCGAGAACAAATTCTCCTGGTTTGATCCCCCCAAGCTTGAAAACATTTCCTGTTCCAGCAAAGGATTCGATAACTTTTGGGGGAAATTGATCGAGCAGTTCGTCATCGTAGCCCAGCATATCAGCCAATCGACGACCGGTGTGAAAATAGAAACCGTGCTGTGGGTCCGTGGCGACAATGGCATATTCTTTTTTTACATCACCCCGTTAGGTATCGATGAAAACCTGTGGATAATTTGTGGGACTATCGAGATGATATGATTCCGCAGGCGGAGGATAGTATATAAAGGTTTTGAGAGTGCCCAACTCGTCATAACTCTCCGACCCGGTTTCCACATCTTCCAAAGGAACCATCAGGTCATCAAAAGCTGATTCGGTCATCAGGACATATTCATTTGCAGGAACTGAATTCTTTAATAGGCGGTGGATGATGATCGGGGCTGTCCCAGAGAGCTCTAAAATATCGTTGACATGGAAGAACAGGGTTTTCCCGCTATGAGTGACGACCTTGAGTTTTAATCGGTCAACATTGTTACATGCATTGCAATTGCAGATTTTGTGAAGGGTGAGTTCCGTTATCTTATTGGAAAATACACGGAAAAATTCGATCAATATCTCGAGTAAAGTGACCCGAACCAATTCCCAACGTACTAATGGATCACCTTTATCAACATAAAGGAAGAGGGCATCGCCTTCCAAGCGGATTAATTGCATGGGTGCTTTTATTTCAGAAATGGTGCTGATCAGATCACGAACGATGATCTGACTATGCACCATTTCCTTTTCATTGGTCACGATAAAACGCGTATAACCGCTGATGACCGCAATAAAGAAAATATCTTCTTTTTCGGCTGATGGGGAAGGTTGCATTGTTCTCACCAATAGAAAAATATTTAGACGGATCTTGCCTGGTTATACTCGATCCGGTATTTTCAACCATAGCGATCAGAATACCGATCACATGAATAAAACAAACTATTTTGGCAAGGGAAAGTCCTCGAATTGGATAATTTGCTTGGATTATCCGAGGCAAGATCAAAATATTCAATCGATTGGAAATGCTTTAGAATTATGTGATATGAAACAAACCATAATCTTCGATTTTGATGGTGTCTTGGCTGATTCGCTGGCACCCATGTTGGGTTATGCCGGACAGGTTTGCCGCGAATT
>DATKXE010000540.1:0-5866 GCA_035529195.1 Anaerolineales bacterium | reverse complement strand
ATCAGCGTGCCGTATATTTGGCGGATGCGCAGGTTATCCCTTACCTTATCCTGGCCGGAACGCAAGATGATCGTGATCATCTTCACCTTGTCGCTTTTTGTGGAAGTGCTGGGGGTAAGCAGGTAAGCAGGCAGGTTCCTGGGAATCTCAATCCCGATTTCTTTTCCTTTCTCGGGGCTTGATTCCAATTCTGTCTCAACGACCTGTTTTCCCAAAGGTGTTTCCGGGTGAGCGGAGCCGGGTACTGGTTGTGGTTCCTGGCCACTGGCTGTCTGCGCAAGATCGATGGCGGCTTCGGGATCGGCAACGGCAGACATCAGCGCAGAAGTCAGGTTCCAATCTTCTGAGAAAAGGTCCGGTTCGGGGGGCAGGTGGTCATCTTCCAATTCTTCCTGTTTTAATTCCAGGACTTCTTCCGGGCTGGGGGATATCTCTGCTATTGGAGCCGGATAGGGCGTATGCTCTTCCTGCAGCGTGGTGATCTCAAGCTCTGGTTCAGGGTTTGTGACTTCAGTGCCGGGAATGTTTACCTCTCCGGTTGGCTGTGGGCGTGTGTCAGCTGCAGGGGTTTCAAATGATCCTGGGGGGTGAACGGGGTTGGCAGGTGTGGTGATTTTTAAGTCGGTTTTGATCGTGTCAACCAGCAATTTTGGTTCACTGCTTTCTGAGTCGAGGCGGCCTTCTGCGAGAATCAGCTTATCAATTTCGATCTGGTTGGATATCTGTTTCCAAACCCTTGGGAAGATCACCAATTCAACTTCACCCTGCAGGTCTTCCAGGGTAGCAAATGCCATGGTCTGTCCTTTGCGGGTCTGGTGGGTGCGGTAGCGAGTGATCATGCCAGCCAAGCGCACCCGGTCGTTCGGGTTGGCTTCGTTGAGCTGACCCGAGAAATGAGTGACGATATCAGAAAGGACATCCATCACCGGGGTGAGCGGGTGATCCGATACATATAATCCGATCAGCTCGCGTTCCCAGTTGAGCTGTTCCCGGTAGGAGACCTCCGTGTAGGTCTTCTCCAAGATGAACTGCTCTTGAAGGCCGGTATCAGGACCAAAAAGCGTCATTTGACCCATCTCAACTGCTCTGAAGTGAGCTGAACTGAATGACACCAGCTGGTCAAGCGACTGCAGCAGTGCCGGACGCTCGCCAAATCTGTCCAGGGCACCCACCCGGATCAGGCATTCCAGGGCTCTTTTGCCGACCTTGCGCAGGTCTACACGGTGGGCGAAATCGTTGATATCCTGGAAAGGACCAGCCTGGGCGCGAGCCTCCAGGATCACGTCAACTGGTGCGCGGCCAACATTCTTAATGGCTCCCAACCCGAAGCGGATGGTTGGTTTTCTTTGATCACCATCTTCAATAGAGAAATCCCACTCACTGATGTTGATGTCCGGTGGGGCAACTTCTATCCCCAATCTGCGGCTGTCTGCCGCGTATAAGGCGACCTTACTGGTATCGTTTTGATTGACCGATAGCAAAGCGGTCATGTACTCAACCGAGTAGTGTGCTTTCAGATAAGCGGTTTGGACAGCCAGAACGCCATAATCAGCAGCGTGAGCTTTGTTGAAACCGTAGCGTGCAAATTCTTCCCACTCATCGAAAATTGCGCGCGCGGTATCCTCGTTGATGCCGCCATCCACGGAGCCCTGGATGAATTTCTCCCTGTGTTTGAGCAGCTTATCTTTTTGTTTCTTTGAGATCGCCTTGCGTAAATCATCTGCCTCTGGCGCGGTATATCCCGCTAAATTCATCACCGCAAACATGAGCTGTTCTTGATAAACTGGATAGCCGTAAGTTTCCTTGAAGATCGGTTCAAGCGCTGGGTGCAGGTATTCGACCTCTTCTTCTCCATGCATGCGGCGGATATAACCGGGGATAAAGTCCATCGGACCCGGCCGGAAGAGAGCCACCATGGCGATCACGTTGTCCAATGTCTGGGGTTTCATCTGCACCAGATAGCGGCGCATGCCTGCGCCCTCTACCTGGAAAACCCCGGCTGTCTCCCCGCGTCCGAGCAGTTCAAATGTTTGGGGATCGTCGACGGGGATATTGTTGAGGCTCAAATTTACCCCATGGCGTTCGTTGATCAGAGCGCAGGCTCTGGCCATGATGGTTAATGTCGCCAGGCCGAGAAAATCAACTTTAAGGATGCCTAAATCATCGATGTGCGACATCTCAAATTGGGTAACGGTTTTAATTGGATTGTCGTCCGCAGAACCGCTGGTAGGTCGATGCAACGGCAGGTATTCGATGGTTGGTTTATCGGTGATGATCACGCCTGCGGCATGAGTACCGGCATTGCGCACCACCCCTTCCATCTGGCTGGCTGTCTCGATCAGCTCCTTGAAATAAGGGCTGGATTCGTAGAGCTGCCTAAAATCGGAGACTTCTTCAATCGCTTCCTTGATCGTGACTGGTTTGCCAGGGATATTGGGCACTTGTTTGGCAGCGCTGTCGACTTCGCTCAGCGGAATATCCAGCACCCGACCCACATCACGGATGGCGGCCCGGGCACCCATTGTGCCAAAGGTGATAATTTGGGCTACCTTGTCATCCCCGTATTTTTGGGCAGTGTAAACCAGCATATCGGCTCGCCGGTCATCGCGAAAATCCAGATCGATATCCGGCATGGAGATGCGACCTGGATTTAGAAAGCGTTCGAAGATCAGGCCATGTTGAAGCGGATCGACCAGCGTGATGAATAAACAATAGGCCACAATCGAGCCGGCAGCTGAGCCACGGGCGTTGTACCAGATATCCTGCTCGCGGGCATAGCGGCACAGATCCCAAACGATCAGGAAATAGGTGTCAAAGCCCATTTTGTGGATGATTTCCAGCTCGTATTCCAGGCGCTGGCGGACTTCTGGATCATCCTTGTGGCTCCCGTAGCGTCTTTCTAAACCGCTTTCACAAAGCTGCAGCAGGTAGGTTTCGGGGGTGAAGCCTTCGGGGACTTCGAAATGGGGCAGATGGTAGCCTTTAAACCCCAGGTCAATATTGCAGCGGTCCGCGATCTGCAGTGTGTTCGAAATCGCTTCAGGTACCTCGGCAAACAACCTGGACATCTCCTGCGGACTGCGCAGGTAGTAGGACGAACCGCTCATACGCATGCGGTTGGGATCACTCAGCAGGCAACCGGTCTGGATGGCCAGCAATATATCCTGCAGCCGGGCATCTTCCTGGGTGATGTAATGCACATCATTGGTTGCAACGAATTTCGCCTGGTAGCGTGGAGCCAGATCGATCAATGTCCTGTTGATCTGCTGCAGCTCGGGAATGTCATGCTCTTGCAGCTCCAGGTAAAAACGATCAGGACCGAAAACTTCGTAATACCAATCCAGCTGCTTGCGGGCTGCATCCAGGCTTTCGCGCTGAATCATGCGGGGAATCTCTGCCGACATACAACCAGATGTGCAGATCAGACCCTCTGCATGCTGGGCTAAGAAATCGTGATCGATGCGGGGGAAATAATAGAAACCGTCCAACTGCGCCGCGCTGGCGATCTGCAGCAGATTGTGGTAACCAGTCTCGTTTTCTGCCAGCAGGAGCAAATGGCTAGATTTCTTGTCGAGCTGTGAATCTCGATCTGCCATGCCTCGGGCAGCCAAATACGCTTCCACACCCACAATGGGTTTGATACCCGCCTTGGTGGTAGCGTTATAGAACTCCATTACCCCGAACATGGTGCCATGATCGGTAAGCGCCAAAGCAGGCATGCCCATCTCTTTGGCGCGCTGGACCATTTGAGTTATGTTGCTGAAACCATCCAGCAGCGAATACTCGGAATGAACGTGAAGGTGAACAAATGACATCGATATATATCGGCAACCAACGGAAGTGTTTGGGCGCCTAATCTTCTATGCCCGGGTTGATAAGAACAAAAAGTTGTTGAATTTTGATCACGAGATGAATGGTATTTTGGACTTTTCAGCCCACAGCCGATTATAGCACGCAGGTTGCAAGATCATGAAAACGTTAATATTAAAATTTTCATTTTAAGACCAATGTGATCCAGATCAAAGATCTCCTGGCGCAGATATGGTATAAACTGTGTGATCATCCGCACACCAAATCGGAATATAAGGGATTGCTCAATGGA
Source organism: Anaerolineales bacterium (assembly GCA_035529195.1). Taxonomy (GTDB): domain Bacteria; phylum Chloroflexota; class Anaerolineae; order Anaerolineales; family UBA4823; genus PFL25. The sequence goes on along the minus strand of DATKXE010000540.1, from coordinate 1,764 downwards.
TAAACCATATAGTTATTTTGAGAATTTAGCTACCGAACTGCCTGACATCTCACCAGACAGCATCGTCAGCCGCACCCTGTATGAAGATGACCAGCATAAAGCGATCTTGTTTGGATTTGCACCAGGTCAGGAGCTCTCAGAACACACCGCTTCCCATACTGCGCTGCTTTATTTCATTCAAGGTCGGGCGAAATTGACCCTGGGAGAAGATGAAAGCAATGCTGCGGCAGGTACCTGGGTGCGCATGGCAGCCCGTCTGCCGCACAGTGTGCTGGCCGAGACTCAACTGGTGATGCTGCTTCTTTTGTTAAAACAATAAAGAGGCCCGCTCCTCAGCCTGTCTGTTTTTTGGATAAACTTGCAGATTTAATCACCAACCAGATTCATGAGCGGTTTATTGGTAAGCCCATTGAACGGCATGACTCTGATATCTTCTGCGTCAGGATTAATGCGTGATTTTGATAGGATAAAATGCTAAATACCCTTGTGTGGTTAAGAATCAGATCATTGTATTCCCCGGAGGCGGTATGCGAATCCTGGCGGTGATCTCGGGCGATTATGGGGCTCGCCATGTCCAAAATATCCGTACCAACGGCCCCGAAGAATGGCGCATCGAGTCCTGGGATGCACCCACCCTGCTGCCGCTGATCATTGACTATCCGGAGGATTACCTGCCGGAATCACTGCCTGCAGCTGATCTAATCCTCGCCCTGGCAGAGCATAAGGGTGTAGCTGAACTGCTGCCCGAGATCGCCCAGCTGTGCGGCGCACGGGCGGTGATCGCGCCGGTGGACAACGAAGCCTGGCTGCCGCGTGGATTGGCTCGCCAGCTGCGCGGTTGGCTGGAGAGACAGAATGTGGTTTGCGTCACCCCCAAGCCTTTTTGCTCCCTGACCGAGACTCACTACGATGTCACCCGCCGGGAGGTAATCGCCTACCAGGACCCGCTGATCAGTGAATTTGCTAAATACTTCGGGCGACCATCCTTCGATATCCAGGTTGATCCTGAGACGCGGGTGATAACAGCAGCTGCTGCGCAGCGTGACGCGGCTTGCGGCTGCGCGGCTTATGCTGCAGAGCGACTGGTAGGTCTCTCGGCTGACGAGGCTGAACAGGAGGGCGGCATGCTCCACCACCACTACCCGTGCCTGGCCAGTATGGGTATCGATAGTGATTTCAGCGATACCCTGATGCATGTCTCCGGGAATATCATGCGCGACGAAATTGCCAAAGAGGTCAAGCCTTTCAAACGCCAGGATTACATTGCGCCAGGGACGCGCAGCGATGAGATTGAAGATGACTGAAGCGCTCAGCATTTGTCATCTCAAAAAATGGGTTCTGTGAAAAGTTGAAATGATCAGCATACGGAATTGAGCGGTCTTGTAGTGAAAATTCCTACTACGGTTGGGGACTTCAAATTCTGGGGGTAACAACCAGTGAATTGCCGCATAACAAATCCAGGGTTGACCGGATTACGAATATAATAGGATTGTTGACCCGACCAAATCTACTGAATTGAAGGCGTTTGTAAATGCCCCAGCCATTTCAAGAAGAACTACCCACAGGTACGATCACGTTCCTGCTGATTGACATTGAGGGCTCCACCGAGCTGTGGGAACAGAACCCGGAGCCAATGCGCGGCGCGCTGATCCGTCATGATGCCATCTTTGATGCCGCGGTGGATCTTCACTCTGGTGTGCATGTGCGCCCCAACGCACACCATTTTTCTGGCTCTCCCCTCCCTAGGCTGTGTATTTACAATAA
>DATKXE010000539.1:0-2140 GCA_035529195.1 Anaerolineales bacterium | reverse complement strand
TTTTCAGGCAACAGCAGGCTTGAATTGGTAATATCCTGCTCCGTTATTAATCCATCATTCGTTCCATAAATCGACATGATTATCAAGTTGGAATTTGAAAGATCATCACTCGAGGCTGGGTATGCTGCCCAAAGAACAAGCCCATCTACATCTGTGGGCTTTCGAATTGCATACCTCGCTGCCATACTTCCCCCAAGTGAGTGACCGGCAACCACCCAATGATCAATTTCCGGAAAATTTTCGATCACCTCTCCAGCTTTTTGCCAACCGAATATTGCTAAATTGAATGGCATTGGTACAATCACAACTAAGAAACCATCTTCAGCAAGCTGTTTTGCTGCAGGTGCATACGATCTTGGGTCTACTCTTCCACCAGGATAGATTACTAAACCAGTGTTAATTGGTGTATCTACAGGTTGGAAAACCAGCCAGGTATATTCTTCTACAATTACTTCTGAGGTTGATACCATGGCTGAAATTGCTTCGGGCATAGGACCGAGGGGGGTGTAAGCCCAGATTGAAAATCCAATCAAAGCGATTAATATGACCAGCAGTACCAACCATATGATAGTTTTTTTCAGATTCATAAATCACACTTACTAAACGAAGGGTTTCGCAGGTTTACTGCTTGATTAAATTGGCTGAGAATCATCTATTGTATTCTCTCCCCTGATTTTGCGGGCTATCCATAAACCACCTGCGATGAGACCTGCCAACAAGAAAACGGCCGCATATTCGATCAAGGGTATCCGGAGGATCTCGTTTAATTGTGCCCAGCCTCTATCGTTGTATACAAATAAAGTTGAAGCAATAAATACAAACAAAATGAGCAAACGCATCCAAAGTTTTAATCCTAAACCGTGCATTTGAGTGATAACAAATATCCCTGCAAATCCAAATGCAAACATGGGCCAGAGTGCGTTTTCGGTCATGATTGCTACCAAGGTTCCATGCACCAGCACCAGAATTTCGAGAGTCAGGTTCCACCAACGGTTAAGATGGACCCTGGTAAAAATCAAACTACCTTGGAGCATCAACAAGAACATATAAAAGAATCCAATTAAATGACCACTAGTACCTTCTGTCGGATGGTACCAAAATGTAAAAACGATTGCCCACGCGAAAAGGTATCCATGATAAGTTCGAGCAAAGCGATTTATCTGGTTTGAGAATTTCACCTTTTTTCCAAAAAACAAGCCGCGGCGAGAGTTTTCCATCAGCAACACCCAGACCAGGAGGATGACTACTGATGCCTGGGAGCTCCAAATCGATACATCTTGTGCGAGGCCGTCATACCAGATCTGAGTCTGAACAAGATGGAGCAGAATGAAAAAGGCATTCATCGCTAATGCAATGATGTTTAATTTATGCAACCCCGTTGAATACTTGTAAGAGTTTTTTTGAGCGTAATATATTAATCCCCAAAAAGAAATTTGGTGTAAGGCATAAAATCCCCAGGCAGTTGCGCGGGTGAGAAATGTCGGTTCAATTAAACGCCAGTAGTACCAAGAAGCACCGAAATCTGGGTAATGGGGAATTGAAGCCAGGCGCTGACCCGTCCACCAGATTATCCCAGTGAAAATGAAACTGAATAATATTCCTGCCCACAATGCCAAGTTATCTTTCCTGGGCATTGGATCCCTTCTTCTTGCACGGGTATTGCTTACCTGGGTCGACATTCACACCTCACTTTATCTATAAATCAGTGGAATTATACTAAGATGAACGGCTAATGTCAAGGTATTGCACATGTATATTTTCGTTTCCATTTTAGCAAATTAGTGGTATTGATCTTGGCAATTCCAATTGGAATATTAACCACCCCAATCCGGTAGTGAGGATTGAGATATTGGATAATTATCTGTGAGGAGGTTAAACCTAAAGAATTCTTCGAATTAGCTGATTGATGGTTGGAATTGGATGGAAATTAGGGCAAAGATTCCAAAAATTAGGATAATAGCACCAGCTATTCGATTTATCCAAATTAAGGTCGTGCTGTTTATGCGATTACGTACAAGACCAGTTGTATAGGTGAGTATGAACCACCAGGCGCTTGAACCGATAAAAATACCCAGCACCATCACTGCTGAGGCTAAGTAGTCCTGAGAATTGAAACTGACAGCTCCAAATCCAGCGAAAA
>DATKXE010000538.1:0-2596 GCA_035529195.1 Anaerolineales bacterium | reverse complement strand
TTTGAACGATATTGAGCTTCAAGAACTGCTCAACTCGCTGTATCTGGGTATATTAGGTTTGCAAACCTTAGTGGATAATCTGCTGGAAGGTGCAAGCATCGAAGCTGGACGTTTTAGAATATCACCCCATCTCAGCGACTTAGGGACAATTATTGGCAAAGCAGTCGAAACAATGCATCCCTTGCTTGAGAAGTATGGACAACGCATGGTTGTCGAATTACCTACGGCTATTCCAGTGGTCATTGTTGATGCACGGCGGGTTGAGCAGGTTTTGGTAAACTTATTATCCAACGCCAGCAAATTTGGCCCCGGCGAGTCGGAGATAACAATTAGCGTGTTCGTTGAAAACGATTGGGCTAAGGTATTGGTGGCTGATCGAGGTCCAGGCATTTCACGGGAACAACGAAAGTATGTTTTCCATCGTTTCATTCATCCGGGATCAATTAAAGATAGTGCTAAGGCAGGGGCAGGTCTGGGTCTCTCTGTTGTCATAGCCATTGTTGAAGCTCATGGTGGTCAGGTAGGTGTAGAGGACCGTCCTGATGGCGGATCAATTTTTTGGTTCACAGTACCGTTGAAGGAGCAGGGATGAAGGCTTTAATTGTGGATGATGATCGAGTTCTGGCTGACGTCGTAGCTTTTACTTTACGACGGGAGGGGTTTGAAGTCATCCAGGCTCACGATGGCGCATCAGCCATCCGACGTTGGTCCGAGGAGCAGCCTGATATTATTGTGTTGGATGTCAATATGCCCAATATGGATGGCTTCACCGTTTGCCGTCGCATCCGGGAGAAATCCGATACGCCCATTATTCTGCTTACGGTGAGGGGAGAGGAGGACGATATTGTCCAGGGTCTGGAGATCGGTGCCGACGATTACATTGTTAAACCCTTTAGCCCGCGACAATTAGTAGCCCGCACAAAGGCTATCCTCCGTCGTGCAGGGCAAACGACCGCCACCCCATTACTCCAGGTTGGAGACCTGAGGTTCGACCCCAGCCAACGTGAAGTAACCATTGGAGATGGACTTCCCATCTCTCTCACGCCGCTAGAGAACCGTTTACTCGATTGCCTGATGGTTAACGCTGGACACGTTCAAACCACCGATGCTATCATCGATCACGTTTGGGGGCCAAGCGGCGGCGACCGGGACATGCTTCGTCAATTGGTACGCCGCCTGCGTGGGAAGATTGAACCCCACCCGAATAACCCCTCTTTCATCAAAACGGTCCCTGGTTTGGGTTATGGGCTCGTAGTAATACGAAAGACAGAGTAACTGACTACCAAAAACGAATTGTGAAGGTCTGGAGAAGAGCGTGTGATTCCTCCAGGTCTTGAATTTTTTATCACATAACTGTCACAGCCTCGTCACGAGGTTTGTCACCCCAATCAGCTACACTCAAATTACTAAGCATCAAGTCTCTAGGACCTCTGATTTTACAGGTGCTTATAGCCTGTGAAAGTCGAGCCTCTATTAACGGAGGTGGCGAATGTCAACAATAGCTATCCCGAACTGGGTCCCAAGTGGACCGCAGTCGTCGCTGGAGAAAAAGTATATCGATCAATTTTTGCTCAATCAAGGCTACCGATTGGCGAATCTACATCAACTACCGGAAGAGGAAGCCAAGCGACTGATGATAAAAGCATGTACATATGCCTCGCTAAAACTCGCAGAGGTGGAATCAAGGGAAAAGTTTCGACAGAAAATTCGCCGCGACTAATCGGTCCTTAAATTCGTGAGCGTTCGAAGATAGTTTTTTCCAATATTCGACCATGACATCATGCATTTCCCTATGAAACCAGGACGCTTTGGCGCATCTTTATGAATAATCGCGAGACAGAGTTTCTAGAATTCAACGGACTGAAAGCCAATCCGCGCTTAGCTGGGCGTCTGCCTCCTGATCTGGCTCGTCGTTATCACGTACTCCCGGTAGCGGAAGATGGTGAGTGCATTACAGTGGCAATGGCCAATCCAGACGATGCAGAAGCTCGAGAGGCAGTTCTAACCACCTTGGGTAAATCAATATACATAATTCGGGCCGATGTACACACTATTGATAGATTGTCAGCAGAGCTTTGGCCTGAGGTAATTAATCATTCCCTATATTTTTTGACCTGGCTGCCCTCCAGCTCAAACCACGCAGAGATAAAGCCCTATGCCAAAGCTTTATCTACTCTGATGGGAGCTCGCCTCGGTCATTTTGAAACCTCAGAGATGGGCAGCAATGCGCACACCGCTCTAGCCGAGGAGACGAAGACTGCCAAAGTTGACATGGTCATTTATCGAGAACCTGACCAACCACTGTTTAGAAAGCTGTTCACGGGTTCACCTGAAAACAAGTTGGTGGACTTATTGTCTAGTTCAGTATTGTGTGCTCGCAGGCCGCGCTGGCCATTGAAGAAAATACTTCTGGTGATTCGAGGTGAGGGGGCAGATGAAACAGCAATAGATTGGACTGTCCGTTTGGCAAAACAGAGTGGGGCTTCTGTTACCGTTTTGCCTCTGATTGCAAATATACCAACGATTTATGCCCATATGCGCCCTAACTTGCCTGCTTTATTAACCACTGATGATCCATTAGGTCGCAAGATGCGTT
>DATKXE010000537.1:0-3188 GCA_035529195.1 Anaerolineales bacterium | reverse complement strand
TGGATCTATTGGAGTCGGTGATGGTATTGGGGTATCTTCTGGTGTTGGTGTAATAGTAGGTGTCGCAGTTTGAGTTGGTGTCTGAGTAAATGTAGGTGTTGGCGTAAAAGTCGGAGTGGAAGTCGCTGTAGGAGTCGGGGTAAAGGTTGGCGTTGGTGTCGGAGTAGGCGTAGGAACTTGGAGATTAAGGATCATTTTCACTTCAGCATAAGTTTCATTAATACTTCTCAGAAACAAACGAAGTGTAATTTCTCCTGCAGGGAATTTCTCAAGGTCCCACTCATAGATTTTTCCCGCATCGTTGATCGGTATCCCATCTTTCTTAAGTAATTCCCATTTTACAGGATTATTACCAAGTCCATATTCCAATCGATACGATTCGAAATCTGCGGTAGCGCCAGCTTGACCAAAAATATCTAGCGGATTTTGGGTGATCTCATCCCCATCTCTTGGAGATGTAAATTGCAGTAAGGGACGCGGGTCTTCGACAGTACATTTACGCTTTGGTACAAAGAACAGAGGATCTGAAAATCCGTTATTCTCTGCCCAAGCTTTTCCATTAGCATCTTTCCTCAACCATTTCACTGCCCAAGGATCACCCACATTAGCTGCTAGCTTTTCATCTGTATATTTCTCACATGCGGGAGAGGCTTCCAGGCCAGTCCAGGTATCCACCAAAACTTTCTTCCACAAATCTTCGTTCTTTGGTAAGGGAGGTTGGTCAGCTGCAAAAAGCTCACTGCGCTGGATTGGGCATTTATTAGAAGGTTCGGTTCCTGATACAGCGCAAATTATGCGTTCAACAATGCCGCCTGGTCTGATAAATGGAGAAGGATTTCCCCCTGTAACCCGGTCAGCGGATTCTCGCATAAAATCAGCCCAAATTGGTGCTGCACCAGTTAAACCACTGATATTCTGCATAGGCGAATAATCTGCATTGCCAACCCAGACACCAACTGCTAATTCAGGTGTATACCCTAATGTCCAATTATCACGAAAATCATTGGTAGTACCAGTTTTTGAAGCAGCCTGGAATGGTAAATTGAGAACAGAGTTGGGTCCAAACGCAGGTGTCCGAGCTTCATTATCCGAGAGAATGGAGGATATTAAATATGCATGTTCCGGTCGGATTACCTGTTCACCAGTTGGAGGAGAATATTGGAAGACAATATTCCCATGGAAATCAACAATCTGGGTGATTGCCACGGGTGGGACTCGCCGACCACCGTTAGCAAATGTAGCATATGCACCTGTCAATTCAAGGAGAGTCACTTCCCCCCCACCTAATGTCAGGGATAGTCCATAATCATTACGAGTCAATGTTGATATTCCCATTCGCTCTGCAAAAGCGATGAAACCATCCTCAGCTGGCGTGTCGGGATTATCATTAATACCGATAAAATCTAGAGTCTTTACGGCTGGGACGTTATACGAGTTAGCCAATGCAGACCGTACTGTCACCGGTCCATGAAACCGATCATCATAATTAACTGGCTTGTAAGGAGGACGGGTGTCATTTGGATCACCCGAGGGTGGGAATTCAGACGGTACATCCCAAATCAATGTAGCTGGTGTCCAACCTTTCTCAAAAGCTGCGTTATATGTCAAAGGCTTGATTGATGATCCGGGTTGGCGGGGACTGATCGCCATATTGACCTGACCATCAATCTGTTCCTCATAGAAATCTGCCGAACCAACCATTGCTAATACCTCACCAGTGTTTGGTCGGATAGCAATTAAACTACCATTGTGGGCATTGCGGTCTGCGAGCGAATCCACTTGCCGGGAAACAATATCCTCAGCGAGTTCTTGTAAAGCTGGATCAAGTGTTGTATAAACGTCGAACCCGGAACGATATATGGTTTGTGGATCAAATTGAGATTCCAATAAAGAACGAATATATGTGACCCAGTGTGGATATCGCATTTCAATATCAGGTGACCTGAATTCATAATCTGCCAATTCGTTGGTGGCATCAGCAACAATGAGTGCATCAACGCAAATTCTTTGCGGGCTGTTGCTCACAAAAATACACCCTTGCTCCTGACTTGCTTCATACATCAAGAACAACACCTGGTCATACCGGTTCATAGTAACTTCTCGGTTTGTATATACATCATAAACCGAAGGTGCTTGAATTAATCCCGCCAGGAATGCAGCCTGCGCTAAAGTTAATTTATCAGCAGAAGTACCAAAATAAGTTTGCGCAGCTGCTTCCACACCATATGCATGATTTCCAAAATATGCATCATTAATATACAGCTCCAGAATTTCGTCCTTTGTGTAGCGGCGGGTTATTTCCGCAGCGAGAATCGCTTCACGAACCTTTCGCATATAGGATATTTCTGACCGCTCTTCCGGAGTAAATAAGAGCATTCTTGCTAATTGTTGGGTTATCGTCGATGCTCCGGAGACAGTCTCACCCCCTTGGTAATTCTGCAAAAAAGCACGTCCAATTGCAGATGGGTCAAATCCCGGATGGCTGTAGAATCCCTTATCTTCAGTGGAAACAACTGCCGCCACCAGGTACGGCGAAATATTATCCAGGTTTACGAATGATCTCCTTCCCGCATTAGGATCCAAAATCTCATACAAAATATTTCCGTTACGATCCAATATGCGGGTAGTTTCAAATTGAGCTGCTTTCTGCCGTAGATCGTCAACCGGAGGTAGGGTGGCTGCGATTCGGTAATATTGGAATAACAATGCCGACACACCAATGACCCCCAGAAACACCATCAAAAACAACCCTGCAATCGCAACCCTCAGAAAACATCCTACCCCCCGATCAAAATTTGCTCCCCTCGCTTGTGATTGGACCGCAGCATTTGGAACCTGCTTATATCCTTCATGCTTTGGAGGAAAACTTGAGGCTGTTGGAACAGAGGTGTTGATTTTGGAGGCGCCATACGCTGTGGCGGAGGCAAGCCATAAGTCCGACCTATTATCCCGAGGTGGGGAATGCGGTTTCGCATCACTGGGAGTGGATAAACCAGAGTTCTGTTGACTTGCAGATTCAGGTGATAAATTTGGTGAGATAACTACCGGCTGGGTTTCCCCGGTGACCAGATTCTCATCGAGATCAGAAACTGGTTGTTGGGGTTTGGGCAATGTGGAGTTTTTTTCTTGAGAGTTATACCAACCCCTTGCGGTATAAGTTGAATAGAATTCAGATGAGTCAACCGATT
>DATKXE010000536.1:0-4124 GCA_035529195.1 Anaerolineales bacterium | reverse complement strand
AAAGGTGAAGCATAAATTGGAAAAAGTCAAATGTGACCTTTGTGGGGCTGATGATCCAATTACCCAGTTCAACCGGATGGATCGCTATTCGGGGGATGAATATCAGCTCGCGACATGCTCACAATGTGGATTGATTTACCTCCCAACTCGGCCTGCAATTGATGAACTCGACAGGCTCTATCCTGACGATTATGAAGCTTATTATCTGCTCGAGGATAAATCAGACTCTCGCAATTGGCACCTGCGTCGAGCACTTAATTTGCAGCTACAATTTGTTGAAACTCAAAGCATGGGTAAAGGAAAATTGCTGGATGTTGGCTGCGCGACCGGAAACTTCTTGAAAATTGCCCAGGAAAATGGATGGCAGGTGCTCGGAATCGAACCCGTAGAGAAAGCAGCGCAGATCGCCCGTGATTATTACCAGTTAGAGGTGATCAATGGAACCCTCGACACAGCAGTCCTGAAACCAGCTACTTTTGATGTAATCACCATGTGGGATGTTCTCGAACATCTCCCCAGTCCAAAACAGGCATTAATTCGGTCCCGAGAATTACTCAAACCTGGGGGAATATTGGTTTTCTCGATCCCCAATTTATCCAGCTTTGATCGCTATCTTTTCGGAAAATATTGGATCGGTTGGGATGCACCTCGGCATTTCAATTTATTCACCGAGCAAGCTCTCAATCAACTTTTGGAGATTACCGGCCTGGAGGTAATTGCAAAAGGCTGCATTCTTGGTGGGAAGGGAACATTTTTATTAAGCTTAGATATGATCCATGATCATAACCATTTTGCGTCCGGGATCAAAAAGTTATATCCCCTCATTTCAGCCCTGCTTTGGCCATATCGGCAGTTTTCATATCTCGTAAACCGCGGTCCAATCATTACTTATACGGTCAGAAAAGAATAATGGCGATGTTGAACACAATAAGCCAATCGATTAAAAATAATCGCAATCTGTGGGTATTCATCGCCTCGGGAGCAATTTTGGTTCTGGCCACACTTCTGCGCTTGTGGAATTTGGGAAACGAAAGTGCCTGGATCGATGAAGCGTATTCGATTGAGCTCGCCAAACATTCTGTGGTTGAAATCCTAAATGGAACAGCTGCGGATCAGCATCCACCATTTTATTACCTGCTCCTTCATTTCTGGCTGCGAATCGGATCGGGGGTTACATATGCGCGTTTGCTTTCTGTGATCCTGGGGGTGGTTAGTGTCGGTCAAGTTCTCCATTTTGGATATAAGACCGGGGGTGTATACATCGGTCTCGTTGGAGGCTTATTGGTCGCACTCTCTCCTATGCATGTTTGGTACTCGCAGGAAATCCGCATGTATATCCTGCTGCTGTGCTTGACTACCGCCTCAACAACAGCTTTGTGGTGGGCATTGCGGAATAAACAGCTCTTGTTTTGGATTCTATATTGCTTTTTCTCCATTCTTGCCCTCTATACGCATTACTTCGCTGTTTTCATTCTCCTTGGACAGGGGATATGGGTATTGCTCAGGCTTATAAAAGTGCATCCCAAGACTGATTTATGGATTTGGATGGCCAGTACAGCAGCAGCCGTCTTATTATTCCTTCCCTGGCTCCCGGTGGCGATAAACCAGATCCGGTTTCACTCCATGACTTGGGTTGAATCACCAACGATATTCGTGATACGCAACACGCTCTTGCGCCTGGTTTTTGGAGTTGCGGTGCTCTCGCTACCAGATTTCCTGCTCTGGGTAGCATTGGCACTATTAATAGGAATATTCTTCTGGGCGATCAAGAAATATTCACCCATTTTCAGTATAAAAGATGGCGCTTTCTTCTACATTTCTGCTTGGGGGGTATTACCTTTTCTTTTGATCTCATTTGTTGCCCTCCTTTTTCCAATCTACCAATTCAAGCAATACCTGATCGTGGTATCACCCATCTTACTTGTTGCCGCATGGGTCATATACGTTTTTCCTCGAAATTTCCGCATTACTTCGTTGCTAATTTTAGTACTTGCGGCAAGTTTTTCGCTGATCTACCAACAAATTACTTTGACAAAAGATGATTGGAAAGGTGCAGCTCTCTATATTCAACAAAATTCAACCCACGGTGATGTCCTTTTCGGCAATCCAGCCGCTTCTTCCCTGGCGCTTGCACAATATGCGGAAATCTCTTCCCCATTCCTTGGTACACCAAAAGATTACGATATTATCACAGGTGGATGGGAAGGTGAGATGCTCAACTCTGAATCTACTTCATCTACTTTTGATCCACTGCTCCAAACATACCAACGGGTATGGCTGATTGAATTCTTTCCAGAATTTTGGGATGAAAGCAAAACTGTGGAGGACTGGCTTGAGACCAATTCAAGATTGATAGAAGAGCATTGGTTTGGTAGAATTCGCGTCCGATTATATCAACTTGGCTAAATAAGCAGTGGCTATGCGCAAATGGATCGATTATTCATGGGATAAGCTTAATTCCGCTTACCAGAATCAAAAAACTAGACGACTCCTTTTTCTGGGCATTTTACTGTTAAGCCTGTTTTTTATCGCACTCGCACTGCGGGCAAACTGGAGCGAATTCAAAGCACAAGACTTAAATTTCGATTACCGGTTTATCATCTTAGCTGTTCTCATCTATCCGGTTGGGATGCTGCCGACTGCATTATCCTGGCATACACTTCTGCGCACCATTGGAGTAGCGCTCCCCTTTCGAACGAACTTGAGGATATTCAGCCTTTCTGCTCTTCCTCGACACATCCCAGGTTTTGTCTGGTATATTTCCAGTCGCTCCTTACTTTACAAAGAAGAGAATACCCCTGCAGCAGTGATCGTCACTGCTTCCGCTGCAGATATCATCCTCCTGGCATTAACCGGCTTTCTCTCCACATTAATGCTGTTGGTGTCTGGAATTGGTATCTCACAAGACCTAAATTCTATCCGCACAGCCGCTTATATCGCCATCCCTATCCTCCTGCTGCTGATCATCTCTATCCCCCTGGTAAACCGCCTCCTGCCTTACCTCCTAGAAATGCGAGGGGTTACAGAAATTCCGAGTATTCACCAGGGATACCTGGTAGTGACTTTGCTGATAATGTTTATTGCCTGGGCCGGGGGAGGTCTAATTCTATTCGTGCTCGCGCAGGCTATTTACCCGCTCAGCTGGAGTATGTATCCGGCACTAATCGGTGCCTGGGGTGCTGCTGGAGCTGTCAGTCTGACCGTAGGTATTGGCATCCAGGGTTTAGGTATTCGTGAAATTACACTTAGTGCCATCTTGAGCCTGATAATGCCCCCGGTTATCGCCATAATCCTGGCGGTAGTTTTCCGCTTGGTGCTGACCGTCGGTGAATTTTTATGGGTAATGCTGTTTATCTGGCTAACGAAAAAACCCCCAGAGAAAATTGGGGGTTCAGTTTCCTGATTAATTGTCGCTAGAAAGATTTGTATTCAGGGATTTAATTTTCGGCTTTACCTAAAATAGGGTTGCTTCACAGTCAATTATCATTAACTAAGGCAAACTTAAGCTGCCTAATTCAACAGTTTGGTCAACTTCCGCAGCTGTAAAAGTCATAATTGAATATGCACCGTCCTCCATACTCCGGGTTGGGATTTGAGCCCCACCCTTAGTCACCACAACGACTGCGTATTTGCCGGGTTCGATGTTCACGAAGACAAATTCGCCAGTCCGTTCATCAACATCGGCTTGGGGAACTTCTCCCACGGTGAATTGCGGGATTCCTGTCACACCCTGACCTTCCGCACCTACCGGGACCAGGTGAATGGCATCATCTGGTGCTGGCAGCAAAGAAATCGGATCGCGTACCACCAGCAGGCCATGCAGGGTGATGTAGCCTGACTCGGATACTGCGAATTCATAAGGTTCAATAGTCGGACTGCTCTGTACAGGAGCAGCAGTTGGGGATTCATTGAGAACATTCTCAACGATTTCCGTGGATGTCGTCGCTGGCTGGCATCCTGCCGCAACCAGAAGCATGAATGTTCCAACAAGCAAGGTGATAATTTTTATTGAATATTTTCCAGTCATATTTTCTCGCTGTTATTTCTTTATTTGATAATTATGGGTAACAAAACAAACTGATTTTACCAATCTTACCAGTGAGGTGCAAGGAAAACCACCTAAT
>DATKXE010000535.1:0-3211 GCA_035529195.1 Anaerolineales bacterium | reverse complement strand
TTCGATAAATCTGCTGACATAATGATATTGATAAGAATATCCTGTGGTTTTTCGCGTTCCCAATCATTTATTCCGATGATACCGCGCACCAATAAATCCTTAATGAATACTTGATCCATGCAAATCTCCTTTTTGGGTGATTAAAAGTGGTTTGATATAGAGAACCTAGATGAGGTGGCGTCCACCATCTAGATGTATGATCTCACCGGTAATATATTCAGGGCCATCGAGCAGGAAAAGCAGTGCCTCTCCAACTTCCTCAAGAGTAGCCCAGCGATCAGCAGGAACATCCTCTAAGATACCTTTCGTAGCTCCACCATCACTCGGTGGAAGAATTGCACCGAAAGCGAGTCCATTGACGGTGATACCTGGGGCAAGAGCCACGGCTAAAGATTGCGTCAGGGCAGCTAAGGCTGCTTTGGAGATCGTGTAAGGCAGGTGATCTTTCCCTGGACGAAGGGCACGCCAATCAAGGATGTTGACAATGCGACCTGATTGGTTGCCATCGATCAGCGATGGAAAAGCCTGGCAGAGTAGGAATGGGGCGGTTAAATTAACCATGAAATGCTGCTGCCAAGAATTGAGAGTAGTAGAAGCAAGATCTAAGGGGGAGAAAAGTGAAGCGCTGTTAACCAGCGCATATAATGGCTTATAGCTGCTAATTTGATTTATTAATTCCCTCGTGCTTTCCGCATCAGCCAGGTCAGCCTGGACCAGGTAAGCCTGTCTCCCAAGGTGCTGGATTTCCGCCTGTAATTCTTCAGCAGGTTGGCGTGAGCGGTTGAAGTGCAGCAGGACATCGCCTCCTTGATGGGCGATTGCCAGGGCCATCGCGCGACCTAAACGGACGCCGCTCCCTGTGATCAGGACGGTTTTACCAAGAATGCTCATGATGCCAGTAAAGCCTCTGCAACGCGTTCAAGCTGCAAGTGGGCTTCTTCCGCAACCGCTGTAATTTCTGGATTATTTTCGAGCGAGCCAACGCTGAAAATTGTCCGTGGATTCGCGATTCTCACAATTGAGGCTGAGCTGCCTTCACTTTCCACAGTAACATTGCAGGGCAACAGCAGGCCGGCAACTGCATCTTGTGTGAGTGCCCGATGTGCAAGCGGTGGATTGCAGGCACCGAGGATGGTGTAGGGTCGAAATTCTACATCCAGCTTTTCTTTCATAGTTGCTTTGACATCTATTGAAGTCAGAACACCAAAACCTTCTGCCTTTAACGCTGCTTTTGTCATCTCCAGTGCGTCGTCATATGGGCGATTTAATTTCACCTCAAATCCAATATCCGCTGACATTCACTATTCTCCTTAGATTTACCTGATGTATTTCATTCTTGTGGCTTGAGGATAAAACCCAAAATTGTCCCTGGATAAGTATCTGTCATGGCAAGAAAACCGAGATCGTCTATGCGGACGAGCGCTTCCCAATTGCGGGGATTTGCATCATCGATTAATTCGATTTGTATTGGCGGGTTTCCGCTGAGCGAAATTTGACCATCATTATATTTTAATTCTAACAGACGTTCAACATGAATATTGGCAGCATGGGTACTGCCTTGCCCGTACTGATCAATAATCGGATCAGAATTCGAATAGAACCAAAATTCTATAGGGACGAATACATTCAATACCCAGAACCGTCCTTCTGAATCCAAATCCGTGGCATCAGTAAGCCGGTACTCGATATTGAATAAATCCAGTGAGGTAAATTCTTGTGATGTACCTTCCTTTACAAAGGCATTCGGCTCAGAATTCAAACCCTTGCCATTAGCCTCGAACAAAGTTATCACCTGCTTATCAGCAATGAACATGGTTTCATAAGCTGCGTTAAAAATTTGGACGGGTGTAGGTATTTGGATTAAAGTCTCAGGATCGAGAGTGATTGAATTTTCTCCTGGCAGAAAGATACCCTGGATAAGATACCCCTGCATAGCGCCTTGGTAATTTGCCTCAATGGTCAGGTATACCTGATCGCCATTGAGGGCAATCGCTTCGAAACCTTCATATCCAGGAATCTGGGCAGCAACATCCGAGTTATATACTGGAATTTGAGTAGTTTCCAGGGCTCCTTGATGTGACCCTGCCAGATAATCCAGGATTTCTTTTTTAGATAAGGCAAATAAAGATGCGCTTCCCAATGTGGAAATATATTTTCGTGGATATTGAGGCAGGATGATTAATTTGTCACCATACCAGGCCATGCCCGAAATTTCCGCATCTGGAAAGGCAGGTAAACCCGTAAGGGGGATCAATTGAACGGGTTCCTCTAACGGAGGCGCTGATGTTGGGATTTCGGTGGGAGTTTCTGTGAGTGTCGGTGGTGGTTTGGTTGTAGGTGTGAACTCTGGGAATGGAGCATTGGTGGGTGTTGTGGTAGTTGCGATGTCAATTGTTGGAATTCGTGTCTCAAATTCTGTATTGGATCCGAGACAAGCATTGAGTATTAATGGAAGTAGCGCTAGCAAAGATCGTCTCATATTAATTTACCAGATCACTAACTAGCTTCTGCCTCAATTTGAGAATTATGAATTCTCATGGCGAGCACGAACAGACAAATAGCTAGCAACACCCAAGCAATTAACTGTGCTGTGCGCAAGCCACTTCCGATCAGGATGCTGTCTCCCCGAAATGCCTCAAGGAAAATTCTGGAGAATGCCGAAAGAGCAATATAGGTGATAAAAGTATTTCCTGGGACATGGCTCCAGCTGGTCTTATCCACCAGCAGGATGGCAATCAATATCAGAGAAGCTAGGATAATCTCATAGATCTGAGTTGGATGGCGAATCTCACCCCACAGTTGAATTCCCAAGGGTAAATCAGTTGGTTTGCCAAATGCGTTTCCAGAAACCAGATGGGAAACCCCAATGGCAATTGCCATGACCGCGAGCAGTGGGGTGAGAGCATCAAGGGTTGCCCACGATGGGAGCTGTTTACGGTAGACATAGATTGCAGCTGCTCCCGCGGCGAGTGACGCTCCTGCAATAGGATCTAGCAATCCAGAATTAATGGAGATCAGGCTCAAGGGACTAGCTGAAAATGCACCAGGATAGGTTACTGCATAGGATAAGCGAGCGCCAACCAGACCCGCGATCAGCGCGATGAAGACCAGATTGTACAGGTGACCAGGGTTTTCTCCCAGCTGACGGGCACGGCGTTCAGATAAGCTAAGCCCAAACCAGAGTCCAATTAAAAGCACCAGACCAGGAACC
>DATKXE010000534.1:0-10695 GCA_035529195.1 Anaerolineales bacterium | reverse complement strand
GATTGCCTTTACATATGTCTGGCTATCCACTGCCCTTCCCCGTTCAGGTGGGGATTACGTTTTCCAATCCCGCGTATTCGGTGGTGGTGTCGCTTTCACGGTCGTGATGTCAGGCTATGTGATCTGGATTCTACAGTGGGTCGCCTTATCAGGTTGGCTCCTATCCTATCTTGGATTCGCCCCCTTGTTCTTGGGTCTCGGGGCGACTACCGGTAGTGCAAGCCTGGCAAACCTCGGCATCTGGTTCACGACTTCCTGGGGAATCGTTATCACCAGCATCCTCAACGCGGCAGTTGCCCTGCTGATCCTGGCGACCGGCTTCAAGAATTACGTACGATTGCAGACGGTGATGATCGTGGCTACCCTGCTCGCCTTCGCCACCATGCTGATCGTGCTGCTGTCATCATCACCCGCCGCTTCAGCCCTCAAGCTGGATGAATTCGCTATGGCGATCAGCGGAGTACCCAACTTCGTACAGACGGCTGTTGATGCTACTGTGGCTGCCGGGATCGACCTGAATCCACCATTCAGCTTATTGGCGACTATCCTGGTGGCACCAATCGCCTGGACCTCCCTGCAGTGGGCGACTTACAGCGCCCAGCAGAATGGCGAGATCAAGGACGCCCGCTCCTTCAAGAGCCAGTCCTTCATCATCGTCGGCTCCTTGATCTTCACTGGTTTGCTGTTAGCATTTCTAGCCTTTGCACTTGAACGATCAGTGGGCACGGAATTCCTCTACGTAGCCGGTGCTGGTTACTGGGAAGGTTTGACCGAAGCAACAATATCTGGCTTCTGGTTGTGGCCGAATATCATCGCTGTTGCTCTTACTGCCAGCCCAATCGTAGTCCTGTTAATTGGAATAGGCTATATCCTTAATTCACACCAGATCGTGCACAACTGCTACATCGGCATGACCCGCGTAATCGTCGCCATGAGCCTTGACCGCTTACTGCCTGAATGGGCCAGCGAGGTCAGCGAAAGATACCATACGCCAGTCAACGCACACATCGCCTACTTCCTGGCCAGCATCCCCGTTATCCTGGTTTACAACTTATATGGATTTTGGGCAACTTTGACCCTGGGCGTCACCTTTGCCTGTGGTTATGTCTTCGTGATCACATGTCTGGCAGGTGCTTTGCTCCCATACCGAGCCCCGGAGGTTTACGAAGCCTCACCAGGTGCCAAGTACAAAATCGGGAATGTCCCGGTGGTGACAATTCTCGGATTGATCGGATTCCTGTTTGGGGCCATCATGGTCATGCTGTTCATGCTTTACCCACAGCTGGGATTGACCAGTGGTCTCGCATATGCCGTCGTTGCAGGTGTCTTAATTGTCTCTGCGGTCTGGTACTTCCTGGCCAAAGCAGGACAAAAACGGCGCGGTATCAATGTCGACTACGCCTTCAGGGAAATCCCGCCTGAATAAGCGGTTTTAACGATAACCCCACAAGGAACCGTGGCATGCTGTCTATGATTTCAATCCCTAACCAGTAGGGATCGGTGAATAAAGTAAATGTGATGGTGAGTTGATCAAAACCCCTTCTCACCATCACAAATTTTTTCACAATATTTATCCAAGGATTATCGAAATCCTGATCATCGCAGCCTCAATTGAGGAGGTAAAAATATGAAAGACCAGGCCAAAATTGTGATTATTGGCGGTGGTATTTATGGTGTGAACATTGCATACCATTTAGCGAAGATGGGTTGGACGGATCTGATCTTATTAGAAAAACACGATATATCCAGTGGTGCTACCGCCCACGCAGCCGGATTAGTCACCCAATTTGCCACCTCTGAAACTTTAATGCAGTTCCGCAAGTACAGCATCGATTTGTACAGCGAATTAGGTTTATTCGAACATGTTGGCAGCATCCGTGTCGCCTCAAGCCCGGAACAATTCCAGGAATTGCAGCGCAGCGTAAGCCGGGCGAAAGGCATCGGTATGGATGTGGAGATCATCTCCCCTTCTGAGGCAATCGATATTATGCCGCAATTATCCGATAAAGAGCTTTACGGGGCAATTTATCTGCCGCGTGATGGTCATCTGGATCCTTATACCACAACCACCAGTATGGCTCGCCTGGTACGAGAAATGGGGGCAACCATCGCAACTGGCACCCTGGTTACAGGCTTTGAATTGTCTCCCAATGGAGACATAAAACGCGTCCTCACCGATAAGGGCGCTATTAACACTGAACTTGTCATCATCGCAGCCGGGATCTGGTCACCACGTGTGGCTGCCCTGGCCGGCGTTCATATTCCCTCTTCAGCCATTGATCACCAACATATCGCTCTTAAAGCTGTACCAGGAAATGAATTTCCTCACAGCACTCCCTGCTTGCGCGATCCAGATAACCTGGTGTATATGCGAGAAGAAGCCGGGGGATTAGTAATCGGAGGTTACGAACCCAATCCCAAAGCTCGCTGGTTGGATGGTGTCCCCTGGGACCACGATGGCAGCCCATTACCACCAGATTTTGACCGTTTCGAGCAGCTAATGGAGGGAGCCATCCGCCGTCTCCCGTTTCTGGATAGGGCTGAGATCATCTCACTCACCTGCCATCCAGGCGCTTATTCTCCAGATTGTCACCCCATGGTTGGACCAGTACCGGAAACACGGGGTTTGTGGACTTGTGCCGGCGTATCCTTGAATGGCTTCGGTGGCGCTGGGGGACTTGGAAAGCTGCTTGCTGAATGGATCATTGAAGGTGAACCGGGGAGAGATATTTACGGTTTCCGTGCCACTCGATTCGGGAATTAT
Source organism: Anaerolineales bacterium (assembly GCA_035529195.1). Classification (GTDB taxonomy): domain Bacteria; phylum Chloroflexota; class Anaerolineae; order Anaerolineales; family UBA4823; genus PFL25. The sequence continues at coordinate 7,931 of DATKXE010000534.1, read as the reverse complement.
TATTCCAATCCTGCATATACGATCGAACGAACTCGGGAATGTGTGAAGTATTATTACCGGCTGCGCTTCCCCAATGATGAATATGAATGGGCACGACCATACCGCATGAGTGCCGTCCACACCCGCCTCCAGGACCTGGGAGCAGTATTTGGGGAAAAATTCGGCTGGGAACGGGTGCTCTACCTGCAGCCGGGAAGAGCCTGGCGCATGGCTGGAGAAGATCAGCGCAAATGGGGTTGGGAGAAACCACCTTACTTTGAACGGCTCAGACAAGAACATGAAGCCACGCGCGAACGGGTTTGTATGTATGATTTAAGTTCGTTTGGTAAGATTGATGTGAAAGGACCGGGTGCATTATCCTTAATACAGCGTGTTACCGATAATGATATGGATCAGCCGATCGGCAGTGCGATTTATACCCAATTCCTAAATTCCAATGGAGGCATCGAATCAGACCTGACCATCACCCGTTTGGGAGATGATTATTTCCGGGCGATAACCGGCTCTGGTTTTATCGCGGCAGATTTTGCCTGGCTGCGAATGCATAATGAACCAGATGATCTCCCGGTTGAGATCAGGGATGTCACCACGGATTGGTCTTGCTTGGCTTTGTGGGGTCCCATGGCTCGAAAAGTATTGGAAAAGGTCACCCAGGATGATGTCAGCAACGAATCTCTTCCTTATCTCCACTCAGCATACATTGATATCCGTGGGATCCAAGTGTTCGCCCAGCGTGTCAGCTATGTCGGCGAGTTGGGTTGGGAGTTATATGTCAATCCAGAACGCACTGTTCAAGTCTGGGATGCAATAATGGAAGCTGGTGAAGAATTTGACATCCAGGTTGGGGGTTATAAAGTCCTAGATTCATTACGCGTAGAGAAGGGATATAAATATTTCACAGCAGATATCACCCCAATGGAGAATCCTTACTCCGCGGGTTTAGGCTTCTGCGTGAAATTAGATCAGGGTGATTTCATCGGTCGCCAGGCTTTACTGAAGATTAAAGACGAGGGGATTTCACGAAAATTATGCACCCTGACCCTCGCTGGAGATGATTATCTCCCCATTTACGGAGGTGAAGCTATTTACCGCGATAATAAGGTAGTTTCCCGCGTTCGTAGTGGTGGATTTGGATTTACGGTTAAACGTAATATTGTTTATGCATACCTGCCTCTTGAATTATCGAAACCTGGCAACCGTTTTGAAATTGATGTCTTCGACACCCGCGTAGCAGCTGAAGTATCAACACCAATTTTAGTTGATCCCAAAGGAGACCGCTTGCGTGCCTGACCATGAAGCACTCCTCCACAAAGATAGCGTTTGGAGATATTAATGCCTATCAATTTAGAAAGTGCGATCGAAGAACTACCTGCCTGGCAAGGAAAGGAAAAGAAAATCACTCCCATGACAGGTGGTCTGACCAACACAAATTATCTCCTTGAAGTTGAAGGAATCCCGTATTTTGTACGCGTGCCAGGTGAAAGCACTGAATTGCTGGCCATTGATCGTGCTAACGAATATTTCAACACCAAAGCTGCAGCTGAATCTGGTATCGGCCCAAATGTAATCCACCATCTCCCGGAGCACAATATCATGGTCCTGGAATTCATCCAGGGAGAAACGATGTCCAATGAAAAGCTTCAATCTCCCGGTATGGCTGCTCGCGTCGCAAAATCTATTAAGATACTGCACTCAGGATCCCGCTTCCTGACTGACTTTAACATGTTCCGGCTGACTGAATATTATTTAGATATCTGTGACCAGCAAGCTGTTACTATTCCTGAGGGGTATCCTGAACGATTATCGACAATAAATCAGATTGAAGTGGCTATGGGGATCCAACCCTTGCCAACGGTCCCCTGCAATAACGATTTATTAGCTGAAAATTATATAGACGACGGGGAAATGCTGCGCCTGATCGATTATGAATACAGCGGCAACAACGACCCTACATTTGAACTGGGCAACACCTGCCAGGAATTGGGTTATGACGAAACCCAGATTCAGGAGTTGTGTAAATCATATTTTGGAGAGCTCTCCAATGCCATGTTAGCCCGCATGAAATTAAATATGATCATGTCAGATGTTGGCTGGGCACTTTGGGCTGCTATCCAGGCAAAAATTTCGACCATAGATTACGATTTTTGGGGTTGGGCGATCGAACGCTGGGGAAGAGCAACTAAAAAAATGGATTCCACAGATTTTGAAGAGTGGCTGGAGGCTGTGGCTGGTGAAGAATAATTTTACTTTGATATTTACTTTGATATTTACTTTACCTTTCCAAATCTTGATGCTAAACTGAGGGTGAGATAGCCATCTTAAAAGTCCTTTGCAAAACTAAGCCGGTAAACCAGGTATGAAACAAAAAAGGATGACCTTATGAAACTATTTTATGCCACGGACGTGCATGGCTCGGAGATCTGTTGGAAGAAATTTATCAGCGGTGCAAAATTTTACGAAGTTGATACTCTGATCCTGGGTGGTGACATGACCGGCAAAGCCATTGTACCGATCATCGCCCAGGGTGATGATAAATACAAGGTCACCTTGCTGGAGCAGGAATCCATTTTAAATGGGCAGGATGAAGTCGCTGAGATGGCGGCAACCATACAGAACCGTGGATATTATCCATATGTAACCGATCCAGATGAAGTCAATGAGATCTCAAGCACTCCGGGGAGCTCTGACATCCTATTTGCGAAGCAGGTGATCAAGACTTTAGAGCGTTGGATGGCATACGCTGATGAAAAGCTGGCAGGGACCGGGATCAGCTGTTATGTCTGTCCAGGCAATGATGACATATTTGAGGTGGATGATGTGATCGCAAGCTCAAAATCCGTCACCCATGTTGAAGGCCAGGTGATTCAATTGTCCGAACATCACGAGATGATCAGCTCTGGTTGGTCAAACCCCACCCCCTGGGATACACACCGGGAAGAACCGGATGATGCCCTGGAAGCACGGATCGAGGCTGTGATCGCAAAATCCAAGGATCCCAGCACAGCAGTGTTCAATTTACACCCGCCCCCCTACGGCAGCGGTTTGGATGAGGCACCCGAATTAACCAAAGATTTGCGACCAACTCACGCTGGACGCGCCCTGATTCCCGTGGGTAGCCAGGCAGTGCTGCATGTCATTGAAAAATATAAACCCTTGCTGGGTTTGCATGGTCATATCCATGAGGGCAAAGGCACCCGTAAATACAAGCGTACCCTGTGCATAAACCCGGGCAGCATGTACGAGCAGGGGATTCTGCACGGCGCGGTCGTCGACCTGAAACCCAAGAAAATCGGAACTTATATATTAACCACGGGTTAATTATTTTGGGTGAACCTTAGGAATATTATTTTCAAAACTAAAGAACTTTAACATTCGAAACTTATGGAGGGATTTCCTTGACGATTGTACAGGGAATCAATAAAGGAGTAAATCACTGGCTTCAGGCTCGGAAGCCGAAAGGAGGTCGGATACTATAAGGATATGTGGCTATCCTGATCCAATTTCATGATTTCAACCGTTTTATCCGTAATGTCTGTCATCCGTGGAATCCCATAGATTTCAGACGCCAACTATTGAAGGAGGATTACCATGAGTGAGGTCACCTTATTCGTTCGCAAGGCGAGCGGTCTGGTACGCTCCTGGTCCATGTTTGATGCATTCATCTATGCCACTTTCTCTATCAACCTAATCACCCTCGGTCTTTACATCTTCTCATATTGCTACTATTTTGAAGGCAACCTGGCAACAGCAGTCGTGGTTGGCGGTCTCTTTACGATCTTTGAAGTGATCGTTTACGCCAGCCTGATCTCTGCTATGCCCCGTGCAGGAGGCGATTACGTTTGGCAGAGCCGCATTTTAGGTCGCGGCGTAGGTTTCGTGCTGGCTATCACCGGCTGGTGGTTCATCCTCTGGCTGTGGGTACCGTTGTACGCAGATATGCTTCGTTTTCAAGTCCTGACCCCCCTGCTGGCAATTGCCGGTCAGCAAAGTGCTGCCTTATGGTTTACCGAAGGTGGCAATGGGATTCTTGTAGCAGCCCTGATCCTTTGTGTTTTGGTAGCGATTTATATCGCCATCGGGATGAAGTGGTATGCCAGGATTCAGCGTTTTTGCTTCTGGGGTGGTGTGGTAGGTCTGGTATTGGTCTTCATCCTGCTGCTGGTCGGGAGCCAGGAGACCTTTGTAAATAACCTCAATGCCATCGTCCCCGAGATGTTTGGTACCGAAAGCACCGACCTGTATGCGGAGACATACGCCGCAGGTCAGGAAGCTGGTACGGTAGCGGGACCCTTGAATGAAATCGCTTTAGGAGCCAGTCTGGCGTTGATCCCCATGGTCGTCTTTTTCAACCTGTGGCCAAACTGGGGTTCCACGCTATACGGCGAGGTGCGCGGTGCAACCGATTTCAAACGCAATTTCTGGGGCATGACCTCGGCAGTGATCGTTACCGCGGTTGGAGCGTTAATCTTTTTCGCTTTGATCTCAAAATCGCTGGGCTGGGATTGGTACAACAACGCCAATGGTGCTTTCTGGAACTACGCCTGGGGTTATACAGACGTGCAGCCTCCACTGCCGTTCTGGCCCTACCCGGCCCTCTTCGCGACCTTCATGATTCAAAGCCGGGCGGTCATGTTCCTGGTCATCTTGCTGATGAGCCTGTGGTGGTTCGGTTGGTCTGGCACCGTCTTCCTGAGCTCAACCCGGGTAATATTCGCGGCTGCTTTTGACCGCATGCTGCCCGAAGCCGTCTCGTATGTCGAACCCAGAACAAGGACGCCCATCGTCGCCTTACTTTTGATGGTCATCCCTGGAATGTTGGTTGCATTTTTGTTCGCTTACAACTACCTGGGGTTCCAAACCCTGGTGTTGGATGCGACCCTCGTTATCGCCCTTACCTTCCTGGGTACAACTGTAGCTGCGATGATCCTGCCCTGGCGATCAAAGGATGTGTATGAAGGGTCGCCAATCGCCAAATACAAAACCCCTTCCTGGCTCGGCTATCTGGGTTTGCTGCTGTTTTTGGTTGGTGGTGTCTATATGATTTACCAATCATTCACCTACGGCTACTCAGCCTTAACCAACCTGGCAGGCCTGGATACGCTCTCCATATTGATGGCCATCGTAGTCGCCATTTTGACCGTGGTCAACGCGGTGGTGATTTTATGGTTGCTCTACTACATCGGAAAACGCATCCTGGGTGGTGACAAGGTGCCATTGATCACTTTTGCCGGGTTCATATTCTTCCTGTTCCTGGACTGGCTGTTGATCGAATGGTTATGGGACCCAGATTTCCTATATGGTATTGGCTGGCAGAATTCCAGCTCGATGCTCTTTATGATCTTCAACTATGCCCTCGCATTGGCAATTTACCTGGGCTTCAGCGCCTACCGCAGAAGCCAGGGTATTGATGTCAACAAGGTCTACCAGGAGATCCCTGTCGAGTAAAAGAATCACTTGAAGCATTTCATTACCTGGCAGGTATTTGTATCTGCCAGGTATTTTCTATCACATGTCCACTGCACGAGGATAATTTATCAGGATTCACATGAATGGAAAAAGGTAATTTGTCTGGATGTAGATTGAATCAAACAGTGATCCTCTGGACTAAGCAGCGGGCAAAAGGAAAAGTAAATTTGATTCATCCAAATAAATTAAAGTGACATAGGTCAATTGACTTCCGGATTTGAAGATGCTACAATTTTTTTGCGGAGACCAAGCGATCACCCTTTTACATGACAAGAATAACTCCACGGTATTTATATGTGAAATCTGCTTTCACTGATAGGATCTCTGGCAATTTGGATTCATATGTGCAGAATCAACTAGAAATATCATGTCTGAATCCTTGATGCTTCCTGATTTATAATACAAGCAGCAGCTTTGCTGAAGCATGTCAAGTGATGTCGTCAATATCCAATCATAAAAAGTAAACGAAGGAGGTGAACGCTTTCTCAACCAATCACCAACCGCTAATCTGATGGCATGTACTACCAGCATACCAAGAGCGCTGGAGGTGTGGCGCCAGCTGATCCAAAAATACTCACTTTCAATCTGAGGAGATTATGAGATGTTGAAAAATCGAAAATTATATTTAATATTCGTCCTAGCAATGGTCATGGCACTAATCCTTGGCGCTTGCGGCGGTGGTCAAGCAGAAAAAGAAAACATCATAATTTACACCGCAAAAGAGAATGAAGAGATCGAAGAGTACCTGCCAGTTGCTGAGGCAGCCCTACCCGATCTGCAGCTGGAGGTTTTGCGGCTTTCAACTGGTGATTTGACCGCCCGGCTCCTGGCGGAAAAGGACAATCCACAAGCGGATGTGATCTGGGGAGTGGCGGCCACGAGCATGATGATCTTTGACGAAGAAGGTATGCTGGTTCCATATTCTCCGGAAGGTCAGGATGAGATTCTTCCCCAATTTAAAGACACCGCTGATCCGCCTGCCTGGGTGGGTGTGGATGCATATGTGACTGCCTTCTGCGTTAATACCGCATTGACAGATGAACTTGGCCTGCCCATCCCACAATCCTGGGATGACTTGCTTGATCCCGTATACGAGGGCCACATCGTGATGCCGAATCCCGCTTCATCAGGAACTGGTTTCATGTTCGTCTCGAGTGTACTGCAGGGACTTGGCGAGGATGCTGGCTGGGATTACCTTGCAGAACTCGATAAGAATATGGCTATCTACACCAAATCTGGATCAAAGCCTTGCAAGATGGCCGGCGCGGGTGAGTATCCAATTGGTGTCTCTTTCGAGTTTGTAGCTGCCAGCCAGATTGAGTCGGGTGCGCCTTTGGTATTGGTGCTGCCCTCAGAGGGCTCTGGTTTCGAAATGGAAGTCAACGGTCTCGTAAAAGGCACCGAAAATGAAGCTGGTGCCAAGAAATTCCTGGATTGGGCTATCAGCAATGAAGCCATGGAGATGTATGCCACATACTTCGGTGTACTCGCCAAACCGGGATTCCCAGTACCAGAAGGAATCCCTGCCGATATCGCTGACCGCCTTTTCCCAATGGATTTCCGCTGGTCTTCCGATAACAGAGATGCAATTTTGGAGCAGTGGACAAACAACTTTGCTGCTAAAACAGAGCAAGAGTAGTCTGTTAATCACCCATAAGAAAAATAACACTATTTGGGGCTCCTGGCGCTCAATTTTCAGGGTTGCAGGAGCCCCATCTTTAGATAACTAAGATGCAGCCATCAAAAGAACAGCCCAAAGATCCATACCTGATCATCGAAAATGTTACTAAAACATTTGGTAATCTGATTGCCCTGAACGATGTCTCTTTGTCCGTGAACGAAGGAGAGTTCGTTTGTCTGCTTGGACCAAGCGGTTGTGGAAAAACAACCCTGCTCCGGATTATCGCCGGACTAGAGCAGCAGAACGCCGGTCAGATCTACCAGGCCAGCGAGGATATCTCCCGCCGCCCACCCCGGGAACGTGACTTCGGAATCGTATTTCAATCGTACGCCTTATTTCCCAATTTGACTTCAGAGGAAAATATCGCCTATGGCCTCGAAAATCGCAAGGTGCCCAAAGATGAGATCAAATCCAGGGTAGCTGAATTGCTGGAATTAATCGGTTTACCGGATGTCGGTAAAAAATTTCCTGCTAAATTATCAGGCGGTCAGCAGCAGCGGGTTGCCCTGGCACGTGCTCTTGCCCCTTCACCAGGATTGCTGCTGCTTGATGAACCGCTATCGGCGCTGGATGCACGCGTGCGCATCAACTTGAGGATTGAGATTAAACATCTGCAGCACCGCTTGGGAATCACGACAGTCTTCGTCACTCACGATCAGGAAGAGGCGCTCGTGATGGCAGACCGGATCGTGGTTATGGACCAGGGTACGATAGAACAGGTTGGAAACGCCGAGCAAATCTACCGTGCACCAGCCTCACCTTTCGTGGCGAATTTTGTCGGCAT
>DATKXE010000533.1:0-4793 GCA_035529195.1 Anaerolineales bacterium | reverse complement strand
GGATCACCTGGCCAGGTTGGCAGTTCAGAGGATATTGTTAGTGTAATGTCGTATGTACGCATATTAATCTCCAAACGATGATCTGACGATAATTCATTGGATTTATTAAAAGTATATATTAGGGTAAGTGAAAATGCAACAATCCTATATCCTTATCTCGTGAATTGAACTTCATTCATGCTTCTTCATCAATTAACCCTTGACTCTCCGCTAACAGGAGGATGTATACTGCTGGGTATAGCCTCCTAAAACACAATTTCCAAATTTGGAGAAAAGAATGCTAAAAATCGGGGAGCTCTCGAGAATCGGTCAGGTGTCCGTTAAGACATTACGATATTACGACGCTGTGGGTATACTGAAACCCCACCAGATCGATCCCGTTAATGGTTACCGCTATTACTCTTTTGACATGCTGCCGACACTTAACCGCATCCTTGCTCTCAAGGAGTTGAGCCTCTCCCTTGAACAAATCAAACATCTGCTCAGCGATGATATTACAGCTGAGCAGCTGCGTGGCATGCTGCGATTAAAACAGGTTGAGATACAACAACAGATGGCAGAAGAAAAGGAAAAACTGGCCCGTGTAGAAGCTCGTTTGAAAATGATAGAACAGGAGAATAAAATGCCTAATTATGAAATTGTAATCAAGAAAGTGAAGCCTGTCTTTGCGGCAACGGTCAGAGATGTCATTCCTAGATACCCGGAACAAGGACATATGTGGGATGAGCTCGAAGCATTCCTGGCTCTCCACCAGATTCAACCTCAAGGACCTTGTTTTACGATTTATTATTCAGACGAACCCAATATCGACACAGAGGTCTGCGAACCGGTGAGCGGCTCAATCCTCGAAGACCCAAAAGTTAATCACCGTCAGCTTTCTGGGGTTGACACAATGGCAACTGTGATCCATAAAGGACCCTTCATTTCGATTGGCGAAGCATACGCAGCAATCTTAAAGTGGATCGAGGTCAATCAATACCGGATAAACGGTCCTTCACGCGAAGTGTACCTAAGACCAGCGGCGAATGGCTCCCAGACAGATCCCGAGACCGTCACTGAGATCCAATTCCCGGTTGAAAAAACCTGATCGCAAGAATTTCAGTAATATGTAGCTGTCTGGCAAAAGATCCTGGATCTTCAGAATCTCACGATCTAATCGCACTTTACCTTGGGAACTGGCATAATGTTAAGCAAAACTTTTCAACCAATCGTGATTTTGTTGATGGTCACCCGCTGTACAGCCTGGGCATCAATCGAGATGCCCAAGCCAGGCATATCCGGTACATCAATGCTGCTGTCTGGATTGAGCTCGAAACGTTCATTGGTGATATCCTCAGCATAATATCTTTCCGTAGCTGAAATATCACCGGGAAATACAAATCCCGGCAAGCTGGCCAACGCCAGGTTCGCTGCCCTACCCACACCAGTTTCCAGCATTCCCCCACACCATACCGGCACACCAGCTGCATAACACAAATTGTGGATTGCAATGCCTTGGCTGAGTCCCCCAACACGTCCTGGTTTGATATTAACAACTCGACAGGCTTCCATTTCTAAGGCCTGGCGAGCATGTCTATCTGACATGATGCTCTCATCCAAACAAATCGGCGTCATAAACTTCGTCTGCAGTTGACGATGATCCCAGAGATCATCCTCAGCTAGAGGCTGCTCTATCATTAATAAATCCAGGTCATCGAGAGGGAATAATGCGCGCGCAGAATTAAGATCATAAGCTGAATTGGCATCCACCTGTAAACGTAGTTCCGGGAAGGCTTGGCGAACCGCGCTTACATCAGACACATCACGTCGCGGCATTATCTTCAGCTTTACCCGCTCATAGCCTTGCTGAAGATACGCTTCAACCACATGAATAAGCGTGTTTTGGTCTTCCTGGATTCCTACTGAGACACCCACCTGCACATCATTGCCTTCACCGCCAATCAAATCCTGAAGACAACGACCATCACGTTTACCCATTAAATCCCAAAATACCATTTCTAATCCAGCTTTTGCCATTGGGTGGCCTCGAATATGAGCTAATTCATCCTGCAAATCCTTTGCGCTTTCCAAATCTACGTTAAATATCCCCGGGATCAGGAAATCCTTCAATACATGCCAGGCTGTCTTTGATGTCTCATAGGAATATCCAGGATCCCGGTCGGCTACACATTCACCATACCCGATCAATCCCTCCGATCGGGCTTCCAACAATATGCACTCCCGCTCCAATGTAGACCCGAAGGAGGTTTTAAAAGCAGCCTGCAGCGGCATTCGTAGATGATATAAAGTTACCTGGGAGATTTTCATCAATAGCTCCTAAAGTGTCCCTTCACCATGACTGAACACATAATAACTGCGCGGGAATTTTCCAGGCAGGTACACAAAATCCGTAACCAGGTATCCGCGCTGGAATAAATTTTCAAATATACTGCGCGTGGTCATGCGCCATTCTCTAGCTAATTCAAAATCCGCGTGTTTTAATGCCAGAAAATCTGATGGTATCTCAACCAAAACGATTATGGGTATTGGATCCTTAAAAAAATTTTCGGGTGTCGAGCTAGCTGATTTAGTAGCAATCACCCATCCTTGATTATCAACCTGTGTGGGATTTATGATCGCAGCATCGGCTGCCAAGAAATGTGATAAATCTAAATTGGGGCGCGCCTTGGTGCTCAACCTCTTCTCAACCCGCTTGGAATTTACCCACCAATCTACCTCAAACCGGTCGGAAGCTAAGCCAACATTTAATCCATCCCTCATCTCACCATAAACTTCTCGCCGGTAAGTGCTGCACACCGCTCCCAAGCGAGTAATATTCAGATGGGCATTGCGACTCAGCAGGGGATCATATGTCCAGGTGATACGATCGATCCCCTGGTGGCGAACCAATTGCCACTGGGCACGTTTAAGTTGATAACCAAGGCCTTTCCCACGAAATTCCGGGAGAACAGCAAGTATATGGGAACAATGTTTGAGGCGTGGTCCATCCGGTGTTGAATATAATCCAGGAAAACCGAATGCGAATCCCGCCATTGGGGTACTCCTTTTCCCCTCATCTTCAGCAGGAAAAGCGCCAAGAACAAAGCCACCATTATGGACAGCCGTGATCAACAAGTGTGCCGGAACGACGTCAGTCTCGCTTCCTGGCCAGACGACCTTTTGTAATTCTTCTACCTCGTGCAGCTGGTCAATTGTGTCCAGGATCTGGATATTCCAGTTATTTACCATAGCATCTCAATAATTTCCTCAGGGACCCAGGTTAAGCAGACCGGCGCCTGAAAATACTGCGCCACATACGCCTGCGCCAATCATGCCCTTCCAGGTAGGCCAGACGCCGAGAAAATCTGGAGGGCATTAAATTAAAAAAACGCGGGATGGAGTCCAAATTGCTCGCCCGATTGGTCGCCAGGTAATCTAACCAATAAACCGATACCGGAGTTGTAGGGATTAAATTCTCCAAAAATACCGTCAAAGCTCGCAGGTACGGCTGCCGCAGATGAACCAGCCTCCGGCGCATACCTAAAGTTTCGACCACAGTTTGCACAACATCGTTAAATGTTAAATACTCCGGGCCACCAATTTCATACATCTGGTTATTGGTTCCAGCATCATCCAATGCCCACAATAAGCAGGTTGCCAGATCCTCAACCCACAAAGGCTGAAGTAAACTCTCACCATCACCAGGAACGAAAAAGAAACTGGGGATACTTGCGATCAGCTGCGCTAATCCGGTCGTAAACCCATCATTGTTGCCGAATACAATTGCGGTACGCAATATGGTGAAATCAATTCCGCTTCTGCGGATATACTCTTCAGCGATGGCCTTTGCTTTCAGTACTGGATAGGCTGATGCCCGGTCTGCTCCCAGGTGACTCACGAAAAACAAGCGTTTAACGTTTGCATCCGCTGCTGCAGCAACAACATTCTGCGTCCCCTGAATGTCGATCTCCATCAAACTGGCATAAGCCCCCCGCCATTCAGCCCCTGCCAGGTGATAAACGATGTCCACTCCAACCATTGCAGCTCGCAAGCCACGATCGTCATCCAGGCCGCTCACTGCAACTTCAACCGGTAAACTGCGCGGTAAATTTGGAGATTGCGCTGAGGCGCGCAGTAAAATCCTGACCTGGTTCCCAGCATCAACAAGATGCCGTACCAGCGCTTGTCCAATAAAACCAGTGCCTCCAGTAACCAATATCCTGCTCATAGATTTGTAAACCCTTTATAAGGGACAAAATATTTCATTAGCGAGTTGGACTTTCCGGATTATAGCATGCTCATCAGGAGAATTTTGATATAATCAGGGGTAATATAGTCTCTCTCGAAAAACATTTTTTTCAATCCAATCATTCGGTAGAATAATTCAGATATAAAATCAGCGGGAGCATGTCCCCGCAAATATGGGATAAATATAGAATGCCAAGTTTGATTGGGGTGGTATTATGAGTCGCAGATTGTTCCCCACAATACTATTTACCATCAGCGCAGTGACCCTCCTTTGGTCAGCGTTTTATTACTCTCCTGCTCAGGCTGAGATCACCGCCGCGATTATCGTTGAAATAGCTGGTGATCCTATCACGAATGAAAATGGAGCAACCTTTTTCTTTACTATCCAATTAGACTCCCAGCCGGGGGATAAGGTCACGATACTATTAATCAGCGATACGCCATCTGAAGGAGTAGTTTCGGTAGAATCACTGGAGTTCAATCAAGGGAATTGGAAAAATCCCAAAACTATCGAGGTGACCGGCGTTCCCGACGGCGTCCAAGATGGAGATGCTGTCTACCAGATT
>DATKXE010000532.1:0-3303 GCA_035529195.1 Anaerolineales bacterium | reverse complement strand
CCTATAACGAATACACGGCATCAGACGAAACGGTGGACGCATCTTATGATGATCTGGCAACCGGGGATAATATTTACGTTGATGTAAACGCTGTAACAACTGCGGTTCAGAAGGGCTTATCCTGTACCGCCGTTTTCAGTTTGCCATAGGAGCGATATGAAACGATTTATTTTAATTTGCTTTCTGATATTCGGGTTGAGTAGTTCTGTTAGTGCAATCAGTTTGATTGGGAGTGGGATTTCCGGTGGTGGTGCTACATGTAGCGTAGCCACAAATGAGGTCGGCAACCGGGTTATAGGTGCGGATTCGACAGCTCTTGGTGGGGATATTCTTAGATGCAATTTACAAACCCCAGATTGTAGCGGCAAGCTGTACACCGCGTATGTGTATGCTGTTTATTCCGGCGACAATGTGAAGGTGTGTGTTTATACGGATGATGGCGATTCTGACCCTGATGCCGGGGATACGCTATTAGTCTGTTCGGGCGAAATTACCAGCAACGATACCACAGAGTGGTTTAATGGTGCGCTGGGAAGTAACCCAAGCGTTAGCACAGGCACTAATTATTGGGTATGTCTTATCTCTGATAGTACAAATTGGTCTACTAAAAAAGTGCCGGAGGAGCCAGGGCAAAAATATTTAAGCTTGCCGGGTAGTTATGCTTCACCGCCGAGCGATTTAACTGGATCGTGGGGTACAAATGCAGAGAGGAACCAATCTGCTTACATCACCATAGGAGACTAATGAAGAAAATAATTATCTCTATCGCTGTTCTGTTGATGCTCATTCCGCTTTTATCATATTCAGCACACTCGGCTGGCACATGCGGGTCGGCTAATGATGGGGCAGGCTCGACTCATTGCACAGGTACTCAACCGTGGACCGCAGACAGCGCGTCGTATAATGATGTTCAGTACTGTATCGAAACGTGTGCGAGCGATGGAGAGACTATAAATGTTCCATCGGGAAGTAAAACATGGAGTACCGAAATCGGAATTACGGACAATAAAAAATTGAGCATAATTGGTGCAGGAATTGGAAGCACAGTAATTGCGCTACCAAGCAACGCTGGATTTGATCTTAACGGATCTGGATCAAGGATAACAGGGTTTGAATTTAACGCATCAAGTACCGGAGTGATAGGTAGGGTATATGGATCTAGTTGGCGTATTGATAATTGTGAGTTTGATTATCGTCCTGCTGGAAGCAAGGGGAATGCTATCGAGGCAGATGGCAGAAACCAGTATTATCCAACATGGTCATTATCTGGTCTTATTGATAATTGTACTTTTTATGACGGCAGAATTGTAGTTACTGGGTCAGCAGTTACCGGGGTGTCAGATCCTACAAAGGCTTATGCTTTGATGGCGCAACCCGCAGACCTTGGAGGTAGTTCAGCGGTATATATTGAAGATTGCACATTTTCGCTTAATCAGTTTGGGAACCTTATAGACGCTAACTATGGCGGGGCGTATGTCTTTAGATTTAATTCTGTGACCAAGGGAAATTATACCGGGTATGTTGCTGAAGCTCACAGTCTGCAATGCACCTGTCGAGGAACGCGAAAATGGGAAATATACGGCAATACATTTACTGGTGATGGTGGCCCGTATGCTCCATTTCTTTTAAGGGGTGGGATGGGCATAATATTTAATAATGACCTGACGGGAACTTGGGACAATGAAAACATAAGAATCGACAATAGAAGATCAACCGAAGACTTAGGCCCAGGTCTATGTGATGGTGGTACAAATTGGGATGGCAACGAAGTTGGGGAAAGTGGATGGCTCTGCCGTGACCAAATAGGGGCCGGGCCGGATGCGAGTACATGGACTGCGGAAGCACCATACCCAGATCAATCCAATATTCCGATGTACTCATGGGGTAATGATAAAGTAGACGATTCGATATTGCCAGTAGTTGTTTCGGGCGGTTCTGAAACTCACATACAAGATGATAGAGACTATTATGAAGAAGACGGCAGTTTTGACGGAACAAGCGGTGTTGGCATTGGAGTTTTGGCAAGCATCCCAGGAACGTGTACCGCAGGAGTTGGGTATTGGGCGACAGATCAAGGAACGTGGTGTACTGATTGTGCCGATGGGGTGCTTTACAAATGCACTTCAACAGACACCTGGGAGGTTTATTACACGCCGTACTCTTATCCCCATCCGTTGAGGGGGGCTGATACGACAGCACCCACAATACCAAGCGTAACCTCATCAAAATCAAATGGAACCTATGGGGTTGATGAGGTTATTCCAATAATTGTTTATTTTTCCGAGATTGTAACGAGTGATGGAAATGTAACTGTAACTCTTGAAACGGGCGACACCGACAGAACCTGTACGTTTACCGTTACGGCGGCATCGAGCGGAACCTGTAACTACACGGTGGTAGATGGGGATATTTCAGCCGATCTTACCGTTAAAAGCATAGCTGGAACGATTACAGATGCAGCAGAAAACGCCATGGTCAACTTTACCCCAACGACCAACTTGGCCGCAAACAAGGCCATAGTGATTCAAACTGACATAGGCCCGATACCGCCCGGTGGATTTTCAGGGGGGGCTTGTACGGGGGTAATACAGTAAGAAGCGGATCGACGCAGCGCCGACACGATGCGCCGATCCTAACCGATAACCGATAGAGCGGCTAAAGGCTGAGTTTCGATATCAGAGGAAGCCTAAAAATGCAAGAGGATAAAACTGTGGATCTAAGCGACTTGAGCGAAAAGGTGGGCGAAACCAAAGGGATAGTCACGGGGATAGACGAAAGAACCAAGAGGATAGAGGATTTTCTGTTGAACAACGGGTTGGTTCAGGACAACGCGAAGCTCAAGGAGTCCGTAAAGCGCATTTGGATTTACTTGCCGATACTATTTATCCTGCTTTTAGGGGTAGCGTTTAAATGAAGGGCGATAAAATATTTGAAATTGCAATCCAGACGGTTCTCAAACATGAGGGCGGTTATACGGTGGACCATGCCGGACCGACCAATTACGGCGTGACGCTGAGATCCCTGGACGTGGATATCGATCTGGACGGTGACATCGATGGCGACGATATCCGGGCCATGACGATAGAGGATGCAATCGCGTTCTATAAGTGCCGCTGGTGGGACCGTTATAAATATTACGAAATTAACCATATGCTGCTGGCCATAAAGGTTTTCGACCTGGCGATTAACATGGGGTCAAAGCAGGCCGGAAAGTTGGTTCAGCGGGCCATGCGGGCCTTTGACGTGCGTTTGGTAGAGGATGGGGTCCTCGGGCCGGTGTCGTTCAATGCGATCAATAACATT
>DATKXE010000531.1:0-3476 GCA_035529195.1 Anaerolineales bacterium | reverse complement strand
ATAGGCTTCAATTTCAACAGTCGCCTTATCAGTCGCCACCACATACAGCGCTTGTCCTGTTTTGACAACCTCACCAGGTTTTACAAGCCATTCTTCGATGGTTACATCCCCACAGGTTGCACCTAATTCGGGAATGATGATTTTGGAGATCATGATAATGGTTTTGCCTTTCCAGCGCTTCCGAATAAGTGCATATAATGCTCCACTTTTTCTTGTAGAGCGATCCTGCCAGCCATCAGTACATCCTCTTTTAATCCAGAGCCAATAATCTCATAAGGATTGTAAGTATTGCCGGTCGCAGCCCACCCGCCGCGCATCGCTTCAAAGTAAGTCTGCTTAAGCAGGCTGCCAACATTAATTTTCCGTATGCCTCTCTTCACAGCAGCTGCCAATTCTTCTGGTGGGACAGAGGTAGAACCGTGCAACACCAAGGGAATTTCAAGGGCTGCATTTAGGTCACTTAGCAACTCAAGGTTCAGGTGCACTTCACGCTTTCCGTGGAGGTGCATTTGCCCGATATTTACCGCGAAGGCATCCACACCAGTTTTCTCAACGAATTCACGCGCGGATTCAACATTTGTCAATCGGGCATCATCTGGGATTTCTAATAAGCCTCCGCCGATACCTGGCAGAGATTCTGCCTCACCTTCGACCGCAACACCTGATTGGTGTGCAATCTCAACAATCCGCTGAACCTGGGTCATCTGGTCCGCATACGATAATTGGTCGTCAGAGAACATCACCAATC
Source organism: Anaerolineales bacterium (assembly GCA_035529195.1). Classification (GTDB taxonomy): domain Bacteria; phylum Chloroflexota; class Anaerolineae; order Anaerolineales; family UBA4823; genus PFL25. The sequence goes on along the minus strand of DATKXE010000531.1, from coordinate 2,728 downwards.
CAAATCCCAGATCGATTGCTTCCCGGGTCGATTCAAGATGCGGGGATTCATTAAATACTAGCATCGAAGGAGTTGATATCTGGTGACAGATCTCTAATCCCAAAGTGCTGTAAACGCTTAAAATCTCGCTGCGAACCCGATTTGGATGGTTCAAATAGATCCCGCTGAATCCTAAGAGCACCGGTGATTGGGTCGCTTCAGCTGCATCTGCGATAGCCATTAATGACTCAAGACTCCAGCTCTCGAAGTAGCCAACAGCGTATTGTTCACTTTCAGCATGTGCCATAAGATCATTGAAGTGAGTAATTGTCATAATGCGCTCAGATTATCTGATTAAAGAGTCTCCAGGATTAAATCCCTGGCGGCGACAAAATCCAGCGAAGGATTCAATTTTTCCGCACTCGATTTGAACGATCCTGCTGGAAATTATGCCTGATCCAGTTGCCACAGCCGCGCGGGAATTACTTATTTCTAACAAAGTTCCTGGAGTAGAAGTAGTGACCCCGGCCTCTTGTTCGGCATTGAAAAAATATACTTTTTGCCCACCCACCATGGTGAAACATTTCCCGGGTGTTATCGAGATGAAACGCCTGATTTTTTCAGCAGGCCAGGTCCAATCAAGATAAAAATCCTCTTCGGTTGTTGATGAGAAATATGAGCCAGTATTTTCGGGTTGTGGTTTGCGAGGGATGCGGCCGCTTTCAGCATCGGCGATCAACTGTCCTACAAAATCCACACTCTGATCCATGATCCGCGTGTACAAAGTCGCCACGGTATCATCCTGGCGTGTTCGGATTTTCACCTGGTAGATGATGTCACCAGTGTCAATTCCAGGGTCCATGGCATGGACAGTCAACCCAGCGTACTTTTCACCATGACGCAATGCCCAGAAAACCGGGTGCTTTCCCCGGTATTCCGGCAGCAGTGACGCATGAAAATTTGCTGCCAATAAACGTGGCACAGCAAGAGCCTTCTCACCCAGGATCAACGCATAGCCAGCTGCGATGAACAAATCTGGCTTCAGGATTCTTATAGAGTCAATAAAATCAGGTGAGTTAGGGTTTGCTGGCTCGAATGTTTGGATACTACGTTCGCGCGCTTCAACCACGAAATCGGGTAGATCGGCAGCCAGAGGATTTGTTGTATTCTTCTTTGCTGCAGGCACATCAACCACACCAACCAGTTCGCAAGGTACAGCTAATAATGCCGCGAAGTGACGAGCCGAGAAGCTGCTAACCGAGTTCCCAAAGAATGCGATTCGAACTGCCATGGGTTACGACCAGCGTTGTGCGCCTTCCGGGAATGAGATCGCTTTGAATGCCGCGGCGCGTTCTTCTAACGGGCGCTCAACTGCCATGCGCTCGATAGCAGAGCCAAGCTGCACACCATGGCAATCGGTATGGGTGACCATGTATTGGGCTGTGTCCGGACCAGAGAGCGCCGCGCCATGAGCCAGCAAGATCACATCTGGTTTCTGGCTGCGGGCAAAATCATAATGTTCCTGGGATAACTCGGCCATCTCCTCGATACCACGCCCCTCACCATAGCCGGTGGACCCTCCGCGGGTGATGCCCGCGTGGAAAATGTAAATATCGGGTGGTGCTTCGGCAAATAATCTTCTGGCATCTTCCATATTGAAAGCGTATCCGATGGTTAACAAATCCAGATCGCGAGCGATGTTGATCATGCTCAGCTCGTGTTCGTACCCCAATCCGGTCGCTTCCAGTGTCTGTCGAAATTCGCCGTCAAACCAGGCGACGGTTGGAAAATTATGTATCCCGGAGTAGCCAATGTGTTTCAAATCCTCCAGATATATACGCATATCGCGTAAAGGATCGACTCCCGCCACCCCTGCAATCACTGGAACTTCCTTAACCTGTGGAAGCACCTCACGTTTACCCATGTTGTAGATTAACTCGTTGTTATCCATTATGGGAAGCATCCCGGCCAGCGAGCCATAGCCCTGCATTCTAAAATAACCGGTGTTGTATACGCCGAGAATATCTATGCCTCCCCGCTCAATAAACTTGGCAGCGATGCCATTTCCGGCTCCGGTCATGACAAGTGGTTGGCCGGCTTTAATTGTTGTCCACAACCGGTTAATAAATTCCTGGCGCGAATATCTTTTTGCCATTGTGGCTCTCCTTACAATATGGATCAATTATTTTGATCGTGCTTTTCCATCAGCTCGATAAGCAAATTCGCAGCTTCTGTGGCGAAGGCGGGATCATCAATATGCGTATCCCGTTCAATGACTTTGATATTTTCTGGCAAATTCGCTTTTAGGGCATCGACGAATGCCTGATCAGCCCCCGGGTCATAGAAGCCTTCACCTTCAACCGCGTAGCTATCGTAGCCAGCTGTCGGGATGATAAAAATCGCCTCATCGCGGGTGTGTTTGAGGCGTTTAGCAATCTCTTCGCCAACGCGTGCCATTTCCTCGCCATTGAGTCGAACATCCGTGATCTGTGGGCTGTGGCGGATTAAAGTGCGCGTGTTGAATGGCGGCGGCACGGTTTCCGGTTCATTGAAGACCAGCACCTCAATCGCTCCAGGGGCCAGCACTTGTGGGAGCCCTAATCTTCCTGCGGTTGTCAGCCTTTTATCACCTCCGGCGAGCAAAGCATCGAACATTTCATTAGAGACTTCGATTGTCGAATAATCGAGCACCGCACCGATTACACCTTCTTCCATCAACTGTTCCATTGCTCGTCCACCTGTCCCAACC
>DATKXE010000530.1:0-4482 GCA_035529195.1 Anaerolineales bacterium | reverse complement strand
TGGCAACAAATATTTGGATGAAAGGTAATGAGCGCAGCTTTCATTCGGCTTCCCCACCGCAGGCTTGAGATATCCATCGTTGCACTGATTATCCTGGCTCTGATTGGCATACTATGGATTTCCAGGACGAGTGAATCCGGGACGCGCATGTCCATAACCGCTATGGAGATTCTTGTGCCTCTGCAGGTGGGTATTCTGACTGCCGGTTTATTGGCCGACGATCCAGCACTAGAGCTCCTGCTCACCGCGCCACGACCAACTCGTCACATTTTAGCTGATCGGCTATTCATTGTGCTTGCCTTCGGGGTATTTTCCAGTCTGGCATTGCAGCTCCTGGCGAACCGTTGGGGAATATTCGTGACTTATGAGGGAATCGACCAGGCTTTTATCTGGTTATCGCCATTATTCTTCTACGCCGGTGCAAGCAGCTCTGCCTCTCTTATTCGCGGCCGCATGTTGGATGGGGTGATCATTTGTCTGATAGTCTCCGTGGTGGCGCTGCTCAGCGGCCCATTAATTACGGCCAGCTGCCAGGGATCACAGTTAATTGCAGGATGCTGGTTGGCTGTTCTCAATCCCCTGATGACATCTTCCACTCCTTACGACCCTTTTTGGCCAGCCAACCGGGTCTTGTGGTTTATCTTAGGTGCTCTCCTGGTAGGAACGAACCTGCTTCTGTCAGGTCAGGGAGAGCGTTTATTCCACGACACGCCGGTCGAGTAAACTGGAGATTGAAATGACAAAATTTTGGTCCATCGCTCTGATTGAAGCCAGACAACTTTGGCGGGGACGTTCATTCTGGATCGTGCAGGGGATTCTGATCCTCCCGGCAATCCTGTTTGCTGTCGGTTCCATTATTATTAACAGCGCTATTTACGAAGGAGGAAGGGTTGGTATACCGGGGCAGATCAGCCTGTTCATCTATTTCCTGCTCATGCCGATCCTGGTCAGCCCGGCGATCACCCGAAACCTGGGAAAGCCGGGCGAATTGCTGTGGAGTTCACCGCTTGAGCCCTTAACCCACCTGGCAGGCACTTTCTGCGGTTTGTGGTTGGCTTTGCTGCCCGGAATTTTCCTCCAGATCGGGGCATGGTGGTTGGCAGGCTTGTTTCTGCCAAATTTCCTCTCTGATCTGGCCTGGTCCTACAGTCTACTCATTTATTTGGTCACAATAACAGTGGTCTTGTCATTATCAATCCTATTAGCTATGATGCTGCGGCGCACGCTGCTCGTGCTGATCACTTGGGTCGCTCTATGGGTAATTACCTTTTTCCTGATAACTGGGATTGATACATTCATCCCTGCCCAATCCAGCTCGCTATTTAATATTGTATTCTCCAGTCTGCAGATTTCACCTTCCTTGGGATTGGGACCGTTTCGGGATTTAGTTTTGGGCATGATTTTGTGGTTCGCTGGGGTTTCCCTATTTGTCCTGTGTCTGGCTCTCTATCTTTCCCTGTATACAGAACGCCGGAAATCGATTGGCAATTTCCGGGTTGCCATCGTGGTTAGCGCAGTAGCTATCCTGCTGCTCGCGGCTGGGTTCATGAGCATCCGGAGAGCTGTCAGCGCACACGCCATGCTCCCCTCGCCATTTGATATCCAACAAGAGATGTGGCAAGTCGATACTAACTTGATGAAAGTTAATGTGGATGCTGACTCCGGAAATGTGGAGGGAAGATCGCTGATGATATTAAAACCCCTTCAGCAGATAGAGACCAAACAAATTGTCTTGCAGCTTAATCCCGGGTTTGAATTGCAAGCAGTACAAGACGGGACCGGACTTGAATTGGAGGTAAAGCGGGAAGGGGATGGAGTAGTTATTGAACTTCCCAAACCGCCCGGTGAGTCTCTCACACTCCAGCTTTCCTGGCAGGGGAAACTTTACCTTCCAATTCAAGCATTTGGATTTCCCTGGGAATATCCCGACGCCCCAGATGTTTACCAGAACGGATTGCCCCAACCACCTGGCGCATTGCTGTATAACGGAATCGGTTATCTGCTGCGAGATGGAGACTGGTATCCATGGCCCTGGATAGCTGGACCCCGTCAAGCACAGGTCAACCAGATCACAATTCAAACAGATGCGGAAAATGCCCTGGGTTCTGTTCCACTGGAATCTGGTCAAGCGACCTGGGAAGGAGAAATGCCCCCGGCCTTTCTCGCCTTCCATCCCCCTGGGGAAGAGGCAGGTGGAGAGGGGAAGATTTATTCTGGGAGCCTATCCGGCAGCCAACAAGTCGAAAAAAACCGCCTTTACGCATCGGCAATGAGGGATCTATCACCTATCCTGGGGATTAAACCCGCTAAAAATGTGGCAGCCCTCCCTTATTTGGGGAATATTATATGGACAGAGGAACTGCTGCTTGTGCCTGACGGGAGTGGATTTTACACACCAAAGGGGATCGAAACGGTATTTAATGGAGTAATTTCTCCACAAAATTACCCGCTAATCACCAGAGTGTTTTATTATGCATTGGTGCGCACATGGTTGTTCAACCTGATCCCTCCAGAACCAGAACCATATGGTCACCCGACTATCGAATATGAGGGAAAGGACATTAAAGATCAATCCCTTGATTTCCCACAGAATCTGTGGCAAGAAGAAGGAGGTCGTTGGTTTCAACCTCCGGAGGTTTTGGATCTCGATTATGTCTGGAACCATCACATGTCCACATATATTAAACCAAGTGGTGAATTCGCCAGCCTGGCTTTCTGGATCGCTCTGGAGCTGTCAGATCCACAGGTGATGAGAGATGATTTGGAGTTGATGGCTTATCTCGACACCACAGAGTCCGAAGAACATGGGAGTAGCGCAAATTACATGAGGAGAGCCAACCGACTCTGGCCTTATTCTCTGGAAAATAAGGATGCGCTCGATGTGGTCTTGAGCTTCCATGCTTATGGTGAAAAAATCGGGCAGGCGCGGGCGATTGAATTGGTGGTGCAGATCTTACGCGAGCTGCGTCCTGCGACCATTGAAGAATTGATTGCGGAGCTGGAAACGCGCAGCGGGGTCCAGTTTTGGGAGAATTAAACATGAAAATTCGCATTCACCAACTCAGCAAGACCTATCATAGTGGAGTTAAAGCTTTAGATGACATCAATCTGGTAATTAATACTGGGATGTTTGGTCTGCTAGGGCCGAATGGCGCTGGAAAAACCACATTACTTCGCATCCTGGCAACTTTACTCCGACCAACCGCAGGGTACGCCAAGGTGGATGGCTTTGATGTGACTGACCGGAATCAGAAATGGGCTGTGAAACAGATGTTGGGTTATTTACCTCAGGAATTGGGCCTCTATCCAAGCTTGACTGTTTCCGAGTTCTTAGATTACATCGCAACGCTAAAGAACCTGCACGATGCTGGTCTGCGTGCCAATGAGGTTAACAAAGTCATCGCATTAAGCGGGTTAAAACCAGTCGCTCACTTGAGAATCCGTACTCTATCTGGGGGTATGAGGCGCCGGGTTGGCATCGCCCAGGCCCTGCTCGGTGATCCCCAATTGCTGATCGTCGACGAGCCGACTGCTGGGCTTGATCCAGAAGAACGGGTGCGTTTCCGCAACTTACTTGCCCAGCTGGCTGCAGACCGGATCGTGATCCTTTCCACCCATATTGTTGAAGATATCGCCACCAGCTGCCGGGACATGGCTGTACTGGATCGAGGCCATCTGCGCTTTCACGGCAGCCCGAGCGATCTGATCCACAATGCAGTCGACCAGGTTTGGGAATTACACCTTCCAGCAGAGGCGGATTTGGAGCCTGACCCATCATGGCGGGTTGCCAGCCAGATCTGGGAGGCAAATCTCAAACGCCTGCGGGTGATAGGCCCACGTCCAACCGCGACCGCAAAAGCTGTGCAACCCACACTTGAGGAAGCCTATCTGGTTATGATGGGGGAAGCCGCGCAAATCAAAACAAAACCCCAATTGGAGTAAGGTATAATCAAAAACTGAAATTTGCTAAAGTCTGGGGCAGCACCGCCTTCGATGGTCAGATGGTTCAGCGAGATTACCTGCTCCAGGAGGGGGACGTGGTGGAGCTGCGTCTTTAATAGCGACATGATCTCCTGATGGAACAAAGACGTCCAAACCCTGAATTAGTCGTCGCCATAGCTTCAGCTGCCTGGGGATTGTTCTGGATTCCTCTGAGAGCGTTTGCACGCCACGGCCTCGATCCCGCCTGGGTCACCCTGACCCAGTTTCTTGCGCCCCTCGCCATCCTGATGCCGTTCGCGGTCTTACGTTGGCGGCGCAGACAGCCCACAGGCATCCAGCAATACCACACAGGACTGCTGATCGGCGCTGCGGTTGCGATGTATCTTGAGAGCCTGCTCCTCACTGACGTAACACGTGCGCTGATCCTCTTTTATGCGATGCCAGCATAGGGAACGGTTTTGGAAGTGGTCCTGATGAGGCGTCCACTTACCCGCTGGCGTGGTATATCTCTTCTCCTCAGCCTGTTGGGGATGCTCACTA
>DATKXE010000529.1:0-4745 GCA_035529195.1 Anaerolineales bacterium | reverse complement strand
CGGGTGCGATCCAGGAGAGCATACGAGATACGTACCCAAGGGAGTAATGAAATAACCGCCAATGCCTCCACAGATTGGGTTTTCTTGGAAAGTAGATCGAACAAACCTGCGACGATCCCAGAAGAGATAAAGCTAGTATTTTTTCCTGAGGGACTCCCAGAATCTTTTCCCCCGCGGGAAAAATTCCCCCAACTGCCACCACCACCTGCAGGGAAATTTACCATGAATTTAACAGTTGCATGGCACGATATCGATTCAGTGCAGCATGTAAATAATGCTAATTATTTAAAGTATGCTGAAGAGTGTGGCATCCAGGTGATCGCCGCTCATGGCTGGCCGATGAGCAGGATGATTGATGAAGGCTTCGCTATCTTTATGCGCCAGCACCAGATCCAATATCTTCAACCAGCCCGATTGGGAGATGAATTGTTAGTTTCCACAAGGGCATCAAATATTTGTCGATCTACTGGTACTCGCCATTACGTTATTCAGCGATTATCAGATCAAGCCAGGCTGGCGGTGATCCATACAAAAAGTGTCTGGGTTGATTTGAAGACGGGTCGACCGATCCGCATACCTGGTGCTTTACTTTCAGATTTCGCTGCCAATATCGTCTCCTAGTATGACAGAACTATATCCTGCCTACAGAAACCTCCTTGACGATGGTCGCCTCGCTAAACGCGTCGTGGAGGCGTACCAGCATCTTTCGATATGTGATGTTTGCGCCTGGGAATGCCCCGTTGACCGGCGGGCAGGAAAACTGGGTGTATGTCGAACCGGGGAACTTGCCAGAGTCAGCAGCTACGGACCACATTACGGTGAGGAAAGTCCCTTGAGCGGCACGCGAGGATCGGGAACAATTTTTTTTACACGCTGTAATTTACGTTGCCAGTACTGCCAGAACCATGATATCAGCCAAACAGATCATGGTGAAGAGGTAGAACCAGAGGCGATCTCGAGCATGATGCTTGAATTACAATCTCAAGGCTGCCACAATATCAATTTTGTATCACCCAGCCATGTAGTGCCGCAAATCCTGGCCGCGGTGCTGATTGCTGCCCAATCTGGATTGCGAATTCCTTTGGTTTACAATACCGGTGGATTTGATTCAATAGAAATGTTGAATTTACTCGATGGGGTTATCAATATCTATATGCCTGACATGAAATACAGCGATCCCCTAATCGCCCGGCGTTATTCAAAAATTCGCAATTATCCAAAAATCAATCAGCAGGCGGTAAAAGAGATGCACCGCCAGGTTGGTGATCTGACCGTTGACCAGAGGGGAATTGCGCTCCGGGGATTGCTTGTTCGCCATCTAGTGCTCCCCAATAACCTTGCTGGAACGAGAGAGATAATCCGCTATTTATGCGAAGAGGTATCTCAAAAGACATATTTAAATATCATGGATCAATACCACCCGGCACATAAATCCCATCACTATCCAGAATTAGATCGTCGATTATCAGACCAAGAATACCAAACGGCAGTCGATGCCGCTATATCCGCTGGCATGACCAATCTCGACCAAAAAAAATCGAGGTTTTGGACCATCAATTAGTTCATTATTATGATCACCTTTTCACTTATCATCCTGGGTGGTAAACTATAATTTATGTTCCCGCATGTGCTGTTCCAACAAGTTTCCACTCCTTACCCACCTCGGCCCTTTCGGGCCATTAAATTGCTGAGAATTATTTCATAAAACGCGTTTAGCTATCGAATAGACACCCTCAGCAATAAAAGTGCTGTGGGTGTTGATTATTTAAAGTCGGAGGAAATTCACATGAGAATGAGCAGATTATTCAACCAGACCTTACGAGAGGCACCAGCTGATGCCGAAGTGAGCAGTCATAAACTTCTCGTACGGGCGGGATATATCCAACAGCTCGCAGCAGGTATATTCACTTACCTTCCCCTGGCCAAGCGTGTGTTGACGAAAATTGAAAACATCATGCGCCAGGAAATCGAGGCTATTGGGGGCCAAGAAATAACGCTGCCTGTTGTGCACCCGGCTGAATTATGGAAAGAAACTGGCAGATGGTACCAGATCGGTTCTGAGATGGGACGCTTTTATGATAAATCTGGGCGTGACATGGTGCTGGCGATGACCCATGAAGAGGTGGTGGCTGACTTGGTGAGAAAATCTATTCGTTCATATCGCCAGCTACCAGCGCTGATTTACCACATTCAAACCAAATGGCGCGATGATCCCCGCCCTCGAGCTGGCCTGATCAGAGTGCGTGAATTCACAATGAAGGACAGCTACAGCCTGGATTTGGATCAAGATGGTTTGGACACCCAGTATCGCGCCCATTTCCAAGCATACTACGATATTTTCCACCGTTGTGGACTGCCGGTAAAAGCATTTAAATCTGATGTCGGTATGATGGGTGGTAGCTTAGCCCACGAATTCATGTACCTTACCCCCATTGGAGAAGACACGCTGTTAATTTGTGATGAATGCGGTTACGCAGCGAACAGGCAAATTGCACGCTTCAAAAAAGATTCTGATAAAAGCGAATCACCTCAAGCCCTGCAAAAAGTTGCTACTCCTGATTCAAAAACTATCGAGGATTTGGCTAATTTCTTAAACATTCCAAGATCAAGAACAGCCAAGGCAGTATTCCTGGTTGCCACAATCGTCCAAGGGATTGAAGCCTCAGATCGTTTGGTATTGGCTATTGTCCGCGGTGATATGGACCTAAATGAAACAAAACTGGCCAATGTCCTGATGGCAAAAGAGCTGAGACCTGCTCTTGAGGAAGAGATCGTTTCTACTGGTGCTGTCCCAGGTTATGCCTCGCCAAAGGATCTTAAAAACACCCTGGTTGTGGTCGATGATGTAATTCCAGATTCACCAAATCTCGTAGCAGGCGCTAACGAGGAAGGCTTTCATTTTATCAACGTAAACTACGGACGCGATTTCCAAGCCGAGATTATTGCTGATATTGCCGTGGCAGAAGACAATAGCATGTGTCCAGAATGCGGTCATCAGATGACCGTGCAGCGAGGAGTAGAGGTGGGGAATATTTTCAAACTCGGAACGCGTTATAGTGAAGCTATGGGGGCAAAATTCCTGGATTCCGAGGGAAATTCAAAGCCGGTCGTTATGGGATCATATGGCATTGGCTCCGGCAGGTTGATGGCCTCGGTGGCTGAAGAACACCATGACGAATATGGATTGATTTGGCCAATTTCGGTTGCTCCATACTCGGTTCTTCTCATCGTTCTGCCGAGGAATGTCAAGAAGCAAGAAATAGATGATCAAGGAGACCCAGATCCTCTCACAATTGCTGAGCAGCTGTATATGCAGTTTCAATCTTCAGGGATTGAGATCCTGTTTGATGATCGCCAGGAAAGACCGGGTGTAAAATTCAACGATGCGGATTTGATCGGTATTCCCATCCGGCTGACAGTTAGCGATCGTGCACTGCAAGCTGGTGGCATCGAAGTTAAACGGAGGGATCAGAAAGACAAAAACTTTATCCCCGTCCGAGAAATAATCAACCATGTTAATGCCATGATCGCTGATTTACAAGCTGATTTGGATGAAAGTGTTGTAACCATTCCATTCGAAGATTAAAGCACTAGAACCATCAGGGAGTGTTCGAGAATGAACACTCCCTATTAATTTTCCAATTAATGTATTTCTATGTAAATATGTTCCGGGTTCTATGTAAGTTTGAAATACTTTGTTAACCCTAGCGCCATGTTGAGATTTCCAGTCAATTTGACCTTCTGCTGCATAAAGGCTGTCATGGGATCCAGTTTTCCAGAGATGATATCCTTGTAATCCTGAGAATCCGCTCGTAGAGTCATGGTAGCATCATCAGTCACACCTTTCTCTACATCGCATTTTCCATCCCCGATCCTGACAATCCAATCCCCAGGCTCCGCCCCGGTCATGTGAAACTGGATAACGGCCTCTACATCGCCAGCCTTGTCGGGTAAGAATGCCTTCGGCATGCGGTTCATCATTTCTTCGATCGTGATTTCATCAACCATGATTATTTCTCCTAATTAATTGATATTCTCAAAGATACCTGCAGCACCCATTCCTCCCCCAATGCACATGGTAACCATGCCAAACTGAACTTCCCGTCTTTTCATTTCATAAATCAATTGGGTGGTCAGCTTGGCTCCTGTGCAGCCTAATGGATGACCCAAAGCGATCGCTCCACCATTCACGTTGGTGATTTCCTCGTCTAGGCCCAGTTCCCGCATCACCGCTAAACCTTGGGCTGCAAATGCTTCATTCAACTCGATCAATCCAATATCTTCCAACGATAAACCTGCCAGCTTGAGGGCTTTCGGTACTGCAACCGTCGGTCCGATACCCATTAATTCTGGTGCAACCCCTCCGACAGCATAAGCGATAAATCTCACCATTGGTTTGATACCCAAAGACTCAGCTTTTGCACGCGACATGATAACCACACCTGCAGCACCGTCAGACATTTGGGAAGAGTTACCTGCGGTTACAGTACCATTTACTTTAAATGCAGGTCTTAACCTTCCAAGTGCCTCTAATGATGTATCTGCTCGCGGGCCTTCGTCCCGATTGAAGATAAAAGTTCGCTTCCGGGGACCTTCCCCGTTGGAACCTGGCTCCACGATTTCCACATCTATAGGGATGATCTCTGCATCGAATAAACCACTTTTCACCGCCCGGTTCGCGTTTTGGTGGCTGCGCAGAGAAAATTTATCTTGATCTTCGCGGTTGACACCATATTTCTCAGCCA
>DATKXE010000528.1:0-5776 GCA_035529195.1 Anaerolineales bacterium | reverse complement strand
TGCCCGCGTCCTGGAGTGTGATCAGCTGCTGTTTTTGCAAACTTTTCACCAGATCCAGCGTTTGCTCTGCTCCGCCGGGTGTTTCGAACTTGAGTACAGACAGAGTTGCCTTTTACAATTTCTCCTTAAAATTAGTTAAAGTCAGGGACCTATCAGATCCCTGTTATCGATTGTTTCGTTTCGTTTAAGTACTCGACCTTCCTCTGCATTTGCGGTTAAAGTTTTGGAAAGGCAGCGTTGGGATCATCTTCGGGTGATTGATCTGTCCCAGGCTCTTGCTCACCCGAGACATAATCTTTGAAATCAGGTTTGATCAGGCCCAATTCAACTGCTGCTTCTTGGACTTCATCTGCCGCAATTCGATAAGCAAAGCTGCCACCATCATCGAGAATCTGTTCAAAATCCTTCGGCAAATCCTCAACTGCCACACGGGCATTGCGGTTCTTGAGTTCTTCGACCAGCTTCTCTGAGTATTTACCCTCAAGCACCGCCAGAATAGCGGATTTTCCTTCAGCAAGAGTCTCACCAAGCATTTTCAGGCGTGTGTCATCAAAACCCACATCGTCTAATTTTGCTGTTATGCCTCCCAGGATTGCCCCCGCAGCACCGAGCGTAATGAAACCCACTGGACCGGCTAATAATCCCAGTGCTCCCCCCACCAGTGCTCCTTTACCTGCTTCTCCGGAGAACCTTTCTGCTTCCTCTTTGACATGGATCTTACCTTCTTCATCTTTATGGATTAGAACAGTATTCTCCAGATCGAGTTTCTTGTCTTTCTCCGCCTTATGCAGGTCCTTATAAGCCTGGGCAGCGGTGGCTTCATCATCAAAGACTGCCAGAATAACTACAAACGGTGAATTGCTCATATTAATCTCCTCAATTAATTCTTATTTTAGGTTTCTTAAAATATCATTTTGCATAGACGTCTAATCAGTTTCACTCTGGTAATTGCTCCGGCTTTTCCGTCCCAACCTCATAGTAGGTTAATTCTGCTTCAGGATTACTCAGGGTCAAAATATTTCCTTCAATCTTAGCAGTGGTGACCGCACCCAATGCAGTAATATAATTCGCTTCCTGCTCCATGATGTCTTCCACGCAGCTCAGACGAGTCGTAATCAGGTCGTTGATCTCCACCTGGTAAGTCCCATCCCCATTATCAACTGCGGTATAGGTACCGGAGTAGGTATTGCACCCGCTGAAACCTTCCAGCACCCCTTGCAGGAACTGCATCGTGATAGCACTTCTGGGGATCACTGGATACAGAGACCACACTGGTCCTTCCAGCCGGGTATCGATCACGATCTGCAAGGCAGCACTGTCACTCAAGCTATTGGTATCCGTCGCAATAACGGTTACAAGGAAGGTCCCGGGCTGATCATATAATTTCGTAACAGTTGTATTCGGGCTGGCAGGAGAGGAAGTCCCATCTCCAAAATCCCAGGCGAAAGTACTGATTGGGCTGCTGCCAGAAGTAGAGCCTTCCGCACTGAAGGTGGCCGGTTCAGCAACAAAACCTTCCTGTGGTCCGCTGATAGCGGCAGTCGGAGGTACTTGTTCGGCTGGTTGGGCAATAATATTAATCTGCTGATTCGCAGAGCCGCGCTGACCTATTTTGTCAACTACCACCAGGGTCACCTGGTAGGTTCCGGGACTGATGTAAATATTCTCTACAACCGGTCCCTGACCCCGTTTGCCATCCCCAAAATCCCACGAGTAGTTGGTAATCCCAATCTCGGAGGTGGAGTTTGAACCATCGAAGCGGACAATTTCTCCTACTGATGCTTCCACTGGACCGTTGATTACTGCGGTCGGCGGCTCGCTGGGTTCGGGTCGTTCAACAGGAATGCTCGAGTAATACAGGATGCCGCGATCCGATCCCAACTGCATTCCAGTATCCGCCACTACGAAAGATTGGGCTGCATCCAGGTTTGCCAGGGTGACACTTTCCTGCTTGCTGGAGGTCTCGTCCGGACATGCCTGGTCGCCCACAGAAATGTTCTTGAACGAGATTTGTTCAAGGGTTGTTGCATAATCACCGCTCATCTCATTACAGCCGGTGTTCCCAAAGAAAGTGAAATCCAAATTTAAGAACAGATATGGTTCCGCGGTTCCAACCACGCTGGGCTGCTGGTTGTAATTAATCAAGAACCATTTGGTGTTCTGTAGCAAATGGGTCTGATCCTGGGAAGAATCAGGTGGAGATTTGCGGTACGTCAACGCTCCCTGGCCGGTATTCAACACCAGCTGGTTGCCAGTTAACCAGTAACCATAAGCCCGGCTGAGTGAACTCAGGTAATTGTTTTCCTGAATCAGGATGCCATCAGGTGAATAACAGGTGGTTGAGGAGGTGATTGATGTCTGCACACCGAGTTCTTGACCGAAAACAGCATGATAAGAATTACAGCCAGCAGAACCCGAGATTTGACCTGCCTGTCCATCTTCAGCAACGGTAAAGCGAGCATCAATCATGGTACCCGGGAGGATGGGCGTGTTATTAATGAAATGCAGATACCACTGGGTACCGTTTAGCTCGGTCAGTGGTCGTTTTCCTGCAATCTCAGTTTGGGTGGCAGCAAAAACCAGCACCTGCTGGCCTTCATCGTACGGCAGGAGCAGGACATTGCCGAGGATTTGATAGGTCCTGGCTTCATTCATTGCCAGGAAGAACAGCTGCTCTTGCTCGATCAATCCTGGCACGCAATCCACATTGTTAGTTTCCTGAGGCAGGTTGATCTTGATCTCCTCCAGGTTGGAGGTATAAGCAGCGCTGTATTCGTTGCAGCCAGTCGTTCCTGCCGCCACTCCGGAGGGTGCATCGGGATTCCGCGAGAATTGGGCAGTGAAATTAGCGCCTTCAACTGGTTCTTGTGGCTCATCCACATCGCCCAGGGAGACCAGCACCCATAAGGCACCCACCAGTGGGGTGCGGTCAGCGACGAAGGTCAGTGTTCCTGCTTCGGTCTCCAGATCCAGATTATCCCCAATAATTTCATAGGTATGATCGCCTTCAATTGCAGCCAGATAGGCAGATTCCTCTTCCATACCCGTCTCACAAGCTTTGCGGGTTGCTGCCGGAGTTTCGATCTTTAGGTTTTCCTGATCCACCTGGTAAGCTGCTGAATAATTATTGCAGCCTGCTGAACCAGCCACGCTGCCGGGCTTTCCATCTTCACCAGGTTCGAACAGCGCGGTGATGCTGATCCCCTCGGTGATAGGTTCTCCTTCAACCGCGTTTAAGGTCCATAGAGTCCCTGTCAACGGTAGATTTGCAGAAGTGTAGATCAGAATCCCCCGTCCATCGTCGTAGGTTATTGATAGACCCTGCCCAAACAGTCGGAATGTCTCCGCAGATCCCAGCGCCGTCAGGTAATTTTGCTCCTGCTCGCTGCCAACAGGGCAAATTGCCCCGGTGGTTGCGACTGGGCCGATGCTCATTTGATCATCGTTTACTTCGTAGCTGCCAGCATAGTAATTGCAGCCACCGGACCCGGTGATATTTCCATCCTCACTGAAGATAGCTGTGATCGTGGTCCCGGGTTCCACAGGGGTCAGCGTGTTTTCATCTCCATATCCGACCAGCAGCCACTGTGTGCCTACCAGCGGCGTTTCGCCTTGTGCATACACCAGTTTTTCATCAAAAGGCTGCCCACTGTCATAGGAAATCTGTAAGCGACCTTCATTGGTGACCCCCAATGCTTGGGCTGACTCCAAAGCTGCCAGGTAAACCGATTCCTGGTCCATACCGCTGGGACAATACATCATGGTTACTGCAAATGGGGATGTGATGGTTAGGGTGCCATCTTGTGCAGCCTGGTAGGTGCTGGAATAGTTGTTGCAGCCAGATGATCCATTCACGTTGCCATCCGCAGAGAACACCAAAGTGATCACGGAATTTCTCTCGACAACATATGGATCAGCCGCATCGCCGTAACCCAACAACACCCACAGGACATCCACAATCTGGTCCATATCTACTGATGGAACCGGTGTTGGCGGTATCTCCGTGGGAGCCACCTCAACAGCTTGCTCGGTGACCGGGGGAGGTGTTCCGGTTGAGGGCTCCGGTGCGGCACCCCCGCAGGAGGTCACTAAGATTGCCAGGATTAATAGAAATCCTAATCCAGTAATTGTTCGGATGGGAGAGGAGGATATTATCTGAGAGATGGTCTTCATTTTGTGCTCCAATGTGGAATTCAATAATTTCCCCGTGAATTTCGGAGATTTTCCCGCATAATCAAATAAAACCTATAAATTTTACCATGTAAGAATGGATGATTGACCAACCTCGATCACAGCTGATCGATATGAATGAAAACTTCTCGCTCGATCTTGCTTGACGAGAAGTTATTTTGTTCTATTGAGTACTGAATTTAGTGGATAAAGTGTTTTATCCAAACGTGATCAATTAAAATACTCCTGTTTTCCCCGCAGCAACCAGCCAGTGATCAGCAGGGGGATTGCTTCCCAAAATACGCCCCAGATTAAGAAGCTGGTCAGCACCAGGGTAATACCCATTGTTCCAAGAACGGCGATCACGTACAGGTACAACCCCCATTGTTTCCACTCCCACATGCCTAAGGCTGCTATCGCTTTGGCCGCGGTGAAAATCAACAGCAGACTTATTAACCATTGGCGTGAAACTGCGTCCGGAGTTTTCATCATGGAGAGAGTGGCAAAGGCAGCGAGGAAACTGTGGATCACGATCAGGATCAGCCAAATTGACCAACCCGTTCCGCGCTTTGGTTTTTGTGATGATTTCTTTTTCTTTTTGGCCATTGATTTGTTCCTAATAATTAGATTATCCCGCAGGTATTCAAATGAATTATACCCAATAATTGCATCTTTTGGGGTTTGATCTGGCAGGCTGGTCAGCGATCAAGCTGCTTGACACGCCAAATAATAAAACCAAAAATGAAACCTGAAACGATCAAGACAGCGCTGAAGGATGACAGAATCTGCAGGGTATCAATCCGGGAGGAGAATGAGGCCCAAAATATCTTCGCCAGGGCAACCGGTGGTAACCAGGGGAGCAGCTGCTCTAAGAAAGCAGGTAATTCTACATTGATCAGCTCAACAAAAATAGACCCGCTGATGAAGACCAAAAGTAAACTCAGCCAGCCTGTCATTTCCTGCTGGCGATCAAACAAAATCCCAAACAACAAACCCACGGCCACCGCGAACAGAACTGCACCAATCACAAACAGAGCTGTCACACCCCAGTGATAGACACCGGACCAGTAAATCAGGTATACAATCGCCGCAGTTACCAGGATGTAAAATGTGCCGGCCAGTGCTTTTCCAGCCACAACCTGACCGATGCTGGCGGGTGATACCAGGAGTGCATCCAGGGTGCGGTTTTGTTTTTCTTCGAGCATCAATGCTGGCACCAGGATAATTCCAATGTTCAGGATTATGGTGACTGCGAATATGGTAACTATTCCAACCAGCAGCCCGATCTCCCCGGGTGGGGTGATGATATTTCCATCAATATTAATTTTGATGGGTTTTCCGGTCAGATCCTGAAGTGCAGCTTCCATCTCAGCTTGAATTCCAGCTGCTTTTCTCCGGTTTGCCCAGGATACATAGCCGGATATTTCAGACTGCTCGCCATTTTCGAAATTTACATCAAACCCGGGAGGAATTTCTATTCCCATCTCCGCTCCCAGTCCAAAACCCATGTTGCTGATCAACTGCTGCAGCTCCTTCAAAGATGCCGTTTGGGAGACACCGAAATCTGAACTTTCTTCAAGCATTGCCGACAGGTTTGATCCAGCTG
>DATKXE010000527.1:0-23780 GCA_035529195.1 Anaerolineales bacterium | reverse complement strand
TAGGTTGGTGATGACTTTCATTATCCTTGAACATATTTTTGCCTCGATCAGCGATTTTCCTTGATTATATTAAACTTTACGCCTTTTGTGGAGGGTATAATTAGGACAAGTTTTGTCCAGTCGTTTTTTCAGTGGACTCATCGTTTGTTACTGGTAAAATACCCTAAATGAAGCCATCTCTTATCAAACTGCAGAAGTTCTTTAAATTGGAAGCCGAACGGGGTTATGACAACCGGGCTGTTTTGGGTGGTTTGTCCCGCATGCTGGAGCCCTGGGAGGCCGAAGCCCGTCAAGATGGATTTCCTGAGGAATTGATCTCCGCGGTATTGTCCCGATTGAGGGATTATAATCGCCTGTCCCCTGCCTCTCGGCAGGAAGCATTACAGGGTATATGGTCCCGGATTCAAAGTGAGGCAGGGACTTCACCTCTTCCCCAGGAATCTGCTTCAGAAGAGATGGAAGCTCCCGAACCACCAATCGAGGTAGATGACCTTGCAGCTGCAGCAGAAGAAGTGATCGCAGCTGAGCCTGCGGAACAAGTGCAACCAGACCAACCCGCACCTGGGCCGGTTGCCAAACCGGAACCCTCACACGAAGAGGAGCAACCCCAAAAAACCGCTCTGGACGCATTAAATGCACCTGTGACCGTTCTTCCAGGAGTTGGACCAAAGCATGGTCAAACGTTAAAACGCCTTGGTCTGGAAACCTTGGAGGATATGCTTTACTTCTACCCCCGCCGGTACGACGATTATTCGCAATTAAAAACCATCAACCGCTTGGATTATGGTGAACAGGTCACTATCATTGGCACTGTTCAGAGTTCCAATAACCGAAAAATTCGCAATGGGAAAGTTAATATAACAGAAGGCATTATCAGCGATGGTACTGGCAATCTGCGGGTGATCTGGTTCAACCAATCCTGGATAGCTAAAAAACTCAGACCCGGTGTGCAAATCGTTCTATCTGGAAAGACCGATCAATATCTCGGTCGTATCTCCATGAATAGTCCAGAAATCGAACAAATTGAGCAGCAAAACCTGCACACCAATCGCATCGTCCCTGTCTACCCCTTGACTGCAAACATCACCCAGCGTTGGCTGCGGAGATTAATGCACAGTGTGATCACCTACTGGGCTCCTCGTCTCGCAGATCCATTTCCAAAGAAACTGCGCCAAGGTGAAGACCTGATGGAGCTCTCAAACGCCATCCTCCAGGTGCACTTTCCAGATTCGAAGGAAAAGCTGCAGGATGCCCGTTACCGTCTGGCCTTTGAGGAGATACTCTACCTGCAGCTTGGCATGCTGGAGCAGAAACAGGCTTGGCAAGAGCGTACAGCACAGGTATTCATGGTCCCTCAAGACTGGCTGGATGACCGCATTGCTCAGCTGCCTTTCGAGCTGACCTCTGCCCAAAAAAGAGCATTATCTGAGATGCGTTCCGATCTGGCTAATGGGCATCCGATGAACCGCTTGCTGCAGGGGGACGTTGGATCAGGAAAGACTGTCATAGCCGCTTTAGCGATCGCCATGATTGTCAGGGAGGGTTCCCAAACCGCGCTCATGGCACCAACCAGTATCCTGGCGGAGCAGCATTACACCAGTATGAAGAATTTTCTTACCGGTCAGAATGGAGTGCTTCACGAGCACCAGATCCGTTTAATGATCGGTGCCACACCGGAATCTGAAAAGCAGGATATTCGCCAGGGGTTATCAAACGGTGAAATCAAGTTGGTCATTGGTACACACGCATTAATTGAGGATCCTGTCATTTTTGCCGACCTGCAGCTAACGATTATTGATGAGCAACACCGTTTCGGCGTAGAGCAGCGAGCTGCATTGCGAGCAAAGGGCAATAATCCTCACCTTATGGTTATGACCGCTACACCCATACCACGTTCTTTAGCACTCACTGTCTATGGCGATTTAGACCTGCTTATCATGGATGAGATGCCACCGGGTCGCCAGGTTGTTGAAACCCATATCCTGCTTCCACGCGAACAAGAACGGGCATATTCCCTGATTAGCAACCAGGTATCGCAAGGTAACCAGGCGTTTATCATTTATCCATTAATCGGCAAGGAAGATCCATTTGGATTAATAGATGCGCAAGAAGATAGTAAAGCCGCAGTCGATGAACATAGCCGCTTGCAAAGCGAAATCTTTCCAGATCTGAAATTGGGTTTACTGCATGGGCGTCTAAAGCCGGATGAGAAAGAGCAGGTCATGGCACATTTCCGTTCTGGTGAATATCAGGTCCTGGTTTCCACATCGGTGGTTGAGGTTGGAGTTGATATTCCCAACGCCACAGTGATGTTGATCGAGGGTGCCAATCGATTTGGCTTGGCACAGCTGCATCAATTCCGGGGTCGAGTTGGACGAGGTGATGCGAAGTCTTATTGCTTGCTGATCCCTGACACCGAAGATGCGGTTGAAAATGAACGCTTATCCGCGATGGTAACCACAAACGACGGCTTTGCTCTGGCAGAAATCGATCTCAACCAGCGTGGTCCCGGCGACTTTTTAGGGACGCGTCAGGCTGGCTATACCAAGCAACTGCAAATGGCCTCACTTACCGACCTGAAACTGATAGAAAAAGCCCAGGTCACCGCTAAAAAAATCCGTGAACAGGATCCAGATTTGAGTCTTCCCGAGCACGAGCATCTGGCCGCAACTTTAGCACACTTCTGGGGTCACGACGGATTTGTGTCCCAAGCAGATATCAGTTGACCGGTAATAGATATGGCCTATAATTTGCAACTTAATACCCACGAGGTGATATGATCCGAGCAGTAGTACCTGGTACATTTGATCCGATTCATAAGGGACACATGGATATCATTCTGCGTGCCACCCACCTGTTTGATGAAATCGTGATAGCAGTTTATGATCGTCCCCTGAAATCACTTCTCTTCTCTCCCAAGGAAAGAATCGATTTGGTTGAGCAGACCTTTCCCAACAATCCCCAGGTAACTGTGATGGGTTTCAGTGGATTGACTGTGCATTTCTGCCAGAGTGTCAATGCTCAGGTGCTTGTGCGCGGATTGCGTGTCTTTTCAGATTTCGAATATGAATTCCGCATGGCCCTGGCAAACCATCGTTTAGCGCCTGACATCGAAACGATCTCTCTGATCACGAATGAAGATCACACTTTTCTTTCAAGCTCTACTGTGCGTGAGATCGCTTCACTTGGTGGAGATGTGAGCAGCATGGTACCTCCACATGTCGAAGCTGCTTTGAATAATCGCTTCCAGGAACTTGGTGACGGACAGCAAATTGTGCCCACCACCTCCATGCGTGATTGAGCGATATTAACCTTAATGCACCATTTTTTTCACCACACATTTTGGGGTGTTGACGAACTGACATTTTATGAGTAACCTTAATCTGGAGACTCCCTAAACTGAGAATCTGCTGACCGCGGAGGAACCTGATGGATATTTTGCACCTGATTGACCGCCTGGAAGAGTTGTTCAACGAAAGCCGTGCTATTCCTTTCACGCACAATGTCGTCGTCGATGAAGAAAAGATGCTCGATCTCATCGATCAGATGCGAGTTGCCATACCCGAGGAGATGAAGAATGCCCAACAGGTGATGGCTCAGCGGGATCGCATACTCGCCCAATCGCAAGAAGAAGCCAACCGGACCCTTGTTTTGGCTCGCGAAAAAGGTGAGCAGATGCTTGAACGTGATTCAATCGTTCAGAATGCCCAAACTTATGCCGAACAACGTGCAACAGACATCATCTCTGGTGCTGATCAATCTCGGCGTGATGCAGATCATTATGTAGTCGAAACTTTAACCCATCTAGAATTGGAATTGGAGCGCTACTTAAACCAGGTTCGCAATGGAATTCGAACTGTTAGGGAGTCTGCTGAAGAAAGAGGGGGAGAGACAGAAAGCGAATAATCAGGTTTGATGTGCCCTCCCTGCAGGGGGGGTCCTTTTTGTATAAAAGGAAGCTGACAATGAATCACAAGCGCATCAATTTCATTAATTCTTCCACCCGGACATTCATCCGAGAGGCGCGCCAGGTCCCGGGATACAGGTTATTCGATTTTCTCCATGGATACGTCTATTCACGTTGGCCTTACCTTTATATCAGTATTGGAAAAGGTGAACATCGACTCACTCCTGCTCTGGTGAAATTTTCTGGTTTATTCAACCTGGTATTCATTTCTCTCCTGAACCATAATGGATCCGAACCAGAATCCAACGCAATAACCTTTGCTGAAACATATCATGGCAAAGTTGTCCCCCTTGAAGCAGCTAAACAACTGGTCACTGTCCAGGAAGATATTCGCCTGGAAAATTTAGAACAGATCATTCCTTACAATCACGCCCGTGATATCGTGCTCAATAATCCTCAGCATATCGTTGCCCTGGAATGCCCCTGCCGGGTTTCAAAACAGGACGCCTGCCAACCTTTGGATGTTTGCCTGATCATCGGGGAGCCATTCACTAGTTTCATAATTGATCACCATCCCAACCGCTCAAGGTGGATTGATTCATCTGAAGCGATCGGAATCTTGCATGCAGAAGAAGAACGCGGGCACGTCCACCATGCATTTTTCAAAGATGCCATGCTGGGGCGTTTTTATGCGATTTGCAATTGCTGTGCCTGCTGCTGCGGAGCGATGGGTGCTCATCAGCGTGGTACACCCATGCTGGCCTCTTCCAGTTATATTAGCTCTGTGGATCAAGACCTGTGTATTGGCTGTGGTGACTGCAGCGATTACTGCCAGTTCTTTGCCATCCAAGTGGATAACGGATACGCGGTTGTTGACCAGACAGCCTGCATGGGATGCGGCATCTGTGCCAGTCATTGTGAACAGGGTGCGATCTCTCTTTTCCACGATCCTTCCCGGGGTGTACCGCTCGAAATTCAACAATTGGTCGATATGGTATCCTGAAGGCTGCCAAACCTGCACGCAAATCCTGATTCTTACCACAGACAAATAAGATAAAACAAAGCGGACTTAAACCAACTCTTTGTCGCTTTCTCCCATTTGCGTTACAATCTATGCCTGCATACCAACAATCAGATCCATGGAGGCTGTATGGTTTACTTATACAACAAATCTACCAATAAACTGCTCGGTGAGATTGGAGAAGAAGAACTCCAATTCTTGATCGATCAAATGGAAGAAGAATACACAAAGGATCAGGATTATTCGATCACCAGGATGGAGATCGCTTATTTCTCAGATAATGGCGGGTCCCCCCATTTAATCGAATTATTGAAGCAGGCTCTTGGTGATCAAGCAGAAGTGATCATTCTCTGGTCACGCACACCGAAATAAATCTGATCTTTTTCTTCAGCGAGGGATGCCTTGCATCCTGAACAAGGAACATTGTCATTTTCCTATGGAGAGCAATTTCTTTCTCATGGAACCTTTAGAACAAGCCCAAATGCTATTTAAAGAAGGGTACTCTTGCTCCCAATCCATTCTCATGGCCTTCGCTCCCCTCTTCGATCTGGATCGGGAGACTGCCGCACGCCTGGCAGCTTCATTCGGAGGTGGCGTCGCTCGCCGGGGGGAGACTTGCGGCGCTGTCAACGGAGCATTCATGGTTCTTGGTTTGAAATTTGGCCACACTTCTGCGCTTGATCTTGACTCCAAGGAGAAAACCTACCGGGCAGTTCAGGAATTCATTTCCCAATTTCAAACACGCAATGGCTCCATAACATGTAATCAATTGCTTAACCTCGACATCAGTACTCCGGATGGATTGCAAACCGCTAATGATTCCCAGTTATTTTCAACCCGCTGTCCAGGGTTTGTGGAAGATGCGGTAGAGATCCTTGATCAGCTCCTTGCATCTAATTGAGATCGCATAAATTCCGATCAACGGCGACAATATTCCACCCTGATTTTTTTACCACCCATGGACATCAACACTCCAGCAGATTCCCCTCAACTTTACTCTGAGTTCGCTCAGTGGTTCCACCTGCTTACTGCCCCGGAAGATTATGCCGAGGAAGCCGAGTTCTACCGCAATGTGATTGTCGCGGGCAGTGATCACTCACCGCAAACAATGCTCGAGCTGGGCAGCGGAGGTGGGAACAATGCTTCACACCTGAAATCCCATTTCCAGCTCACCCTGGTCGATATTTCCCTCCAAATGCTGGAGATCAGTAAGAAGCTAAACCCGGAATGTGAACATATTCAGGGAGATATGCGCACAGTTCGCCTTGCCCGGCTCTTCGATGTTGTTTTTGTCCATGACGCGATCGGGTACATGAGCACGGAGAGCGATTTAAAAAGCGCAGTTGAGACAGCAAGTCTGCACTGCCGGCAGGGTGGCACAATCCTGCTTGCGCCTGACCATGTCAAGGAAAATTTCAAGCCATTTACATCCCATGGTGGTCACGATGATCCACCGCGTGGGATACGTTATTTAGATTGGACCTGGGATCCAGATCCTAACGACAGCATCTACGTCTCAGACATGGTTTACATGATGAAGGACGAGAATGGCGTCCTGCACATTGAGCATGACCGGCACATTCTGGGTATATTTCCCCGCCAGGTCTGGCTTGACCTGCTCTCAAACGCAGGCTTTCAAACAGATGTCATCCCCTTTGAACACAGCCAGATCGAACCCGGAACATCCGAGGTTTTCCTGGCCCGTAAACTCACGAGTTAATATTCTTATCAAAAAAGGAAGCAGTTATGACCAACATGCAGTGGAACGAACCCCCTGAAATGCAGATCGATAAGGAAAAGATATACCGTGTAAAGATGGAAACATCCAAAGGTCTGATAGAAATTGACCTGTACCCTGAATATGCTCCCAAAACAGTTAACAATTTCGTATTTTTAACCCAGCAGGGATACTACGATGGTGTCAGCTTTCACCGCGTGATCAACAATTTTGTCATCCAGGGTGGTGACCCCACGGGAACAGGTGCCGGAGGACCTGGATACAAATTTGAGGATGAACTTCTAGGCAACCCGCTCAAACATGAGACCAACTCTCTCTCCATGGCAAATGCCGGACCCAACACCAATGGCAGCCAATTCTTCATTACCCATTCCCCACAAGCTCATCTCGATGGAAAACACACAGTTTTCGGCAAGGTAGTGAAAGGAGCAGATGTAGTCGATGCGATAAGCCAGGGGGATCTGATGGAAAAAGTGGAAATCAGCGAATTGGATGCCTGAAGATACGACCGGGTATTCAATAAACTTGGTCTAAATATCCCGTTCTCGGCGGGTAAACCGGTTCTCAATAATCCGATCCACAATTCCCGGGAAGAGGCTGTTCATCCAAACCGTAAAGCGCATTTGCCACGGGATAATTACTTCTCTGCGGGGGTGATTAACAACATCTAATACTACCTGGGCGACTTCCTCTGGTTCCAAACGCAAGGAATCAGGCGTGGTCCGCCCAGTTTTGCGTTCAGCGCCGGTATGCTGTTTAAACTCGGTTTTAACGCCTCCCGGATAGATGCCGGAGACATGCACACCATAGACCCCTACCTCACGCCGCAGAGCTTCTGTGAACCCACGAACACCAAATTTGCTGGCAGAATAAACCGTGTAGGTCGGGGTTGCGATAAAGCCCCCCAACGAAGCCATGTTGATGATATGCCCTGATCTGCGCTCGATCATATGGGGTAATATTTCACGTGCTACCAGGATCGTAGCAACCAAATTGATCTGCAGCTGGTTTTGGATATCCGCAACTGGATCAAGATCCTCAAGCCACTTCAAACGACCGAAACCAGCATTGTTAACCAATACATCCACGCGCTTGAAATTAGATAATGTAGCTGCAATCAAGTTTTGAATGTCTTCATATTTTGATAGATCAGCCTGAACTGCCAGAGCCTGGCCTCCCTTGGATTTAATTTCCTCAGAAATCGCCTCCAGGCGATCCAGGCGGCGCGCAGCCAGGGATACCCGATAGCCTTCCCTCGCGAAAAATCTGGCAACCGCAGCTCCTATTCCAGAAGAGGCGCCCGTAACTAGTATTACCGGTTGATCTGACATCGAATTTCCTTATCACGTTGCTGGATCTTTCTGGAGTCCTATGAGGTAAAACACCACTTCGCTGGAAAGGCCTCCATCAATCCGATTATAACCCCCATTCAAATATTGCTTGACAAAAACGGAAAAATTCTCTATAATTTATCAAATGTTGTTTGTATCACAAACCAGTCTGTAAGGATATAACCATGAACGAAGATCTTGATCACGTTGTTCAGCGAACCCGCCAATACTGGTTCTCCGATGGTATCGTGGAGCTTTCCGTCGGCGGTTTATTTCTTATCCTAGGGTTCTATTTTTATCTGCAATCCACACTATCTGCCGCTTCATTGCTTCTAATCTCATTTCAGGTTGGGTTTGTGTTCCTGCTATTCGGGGCAATATACCTCAGCAGATACCTGGTAAGTAAATTGAAGTCCAGGTTGACAACGCCCCGAACTGGTTTTGTGAGCTATAAACGCGCCAGCAAAAAGCAGCGCATTGTGAGTATCAGTATTGTATGTCTGATTGCGGTGATTAATGCAGCGCTTTTCCTTGCCACTCCCCTTTCCCTGAATTGGATCCCTGCAATTACAGGATCGATCGTTGGTAGTTTATGGTTGATCTCTGCGCTGAGGGTTGGTTTATTTCGTTTTTATTTGCAGTCAATTCTTGCCTTCCTTTTGGGGGTGCTGTTATCCTTAACGAGTTTGGATGTTTACCAGAGCCTGGCATTATTCTATGGGATTCTGGGCAGCGTCCTGCTCCTATCAGGTGGAGTCACCCTGGCAAATTATCTGCACCAACATCCTTCCTTGGAAGAGAAAACTCAATCGTGATGAATTGCATGGCAGAGGTTTTGAATGCAGACACGTGCGAGAACCATTTCTATTTTATGGTTGCACCTGGTATGCGGAAAATCAGCGCATTATTAGTATCAACTCTTGAACTCCGGTCGGTATTATTATGGGCTTGAATCCTCGCAAATTTATCGATGTTGACCGCTTGATACACGAGCCAGCTCGTTTATTGATCGTGACCATTTTATCTGCCGTAGAAAGTGCCGATTTCTTGTACCTGCAGCGAGAAACTGGCTTAACAAAAGGAAATCTTTCCTCCCATTTATCAAAACTCGAGGCGGCTGACTATGTTGAGATTAATAAAACTTACCGGGGTAAAATCCCTCTCACGGTATGCAGATTGAGCGAATCGGGACAAAAAGCATTCTCCCAATACCGTGACCAATTAAAATATATTGTAGATAACACATAGGATGTGTCGAAATGGCAGAATTTTCGATTAAGACTGAGAATTTGAGCCGGGATTTTGGTCCCATCCAGGCCTTGGAAAATCTTTCCATTCAAGTACCTGCTGGCAGTGTTTTCGGTTTCCTGGGACCGAATGGGGCTGGGAAAACCACCACCATCCGTCTGCTGCTTGGTTTGCTCGAACCCACCCAGGGAAAAGCAGAAGTGCTGGGCTGCGATATAAAGAATCAGGCTGATGACATTCGCATCCAGTGTGGAGCATTGCTTGAACACAATGGTCTTTATGAACGCTTGAGTGCCGAGAACAACCTTGAATTCTATGGTCGGATTTGGCGGATACCTGCCCCTGAACGGCAAGCCCGTATTCGCGAGCTGCTTATGAATTTGGATCTATGGGAGCGGCGAGATGAACCGGTGAGTAAATGGAGCACGGGAATGAAACAGAAACTGGCAATGGCACGCGCCTTATTCCACCGGCCGAAATTACTTTTCCTTGACGAGCCTACCGCTGGTCTCGATCCAGCCGCAGCTGCCAGATTGCGCGATGATCTTGAAAAACTGGTCGAAGTGGAAGGGGTAACGGTATTCTTGAATACTCACAACCTGGCTGAGGCGGAAAGGCTTTGCCAGCAAATCGGCATAATCAGGCGAGGGAAATTGGTAGCCAATGGTTCCCCCAGTAACCTGCGAGCCCAGGCTGGAAGCCCCCATCTTGATATTATTGGAAGGAATTTCTCAAACCAGATGCTCATAGAATTACGAGCTAGGCCGGAAGTCGTATCAGTCGAACAGAATAACAACCGTCTCACGATCCAGCTGCAGGATATTGTTGAAACCGCTCCACTGGTCAGCATGCTGGTATCTGCAGGTGCCCAGGTGGAGGAAGTCATTAAAAACCAGTCCAGCTTGGAAGAGGTGTTTCTAACCTTGATTAATGAGAATGAAGGATCTGCGGAGGTAATCGATGTTAACTGATATCACCACTATCATATGGAAGGAAACCCGAGAATTTATTACGCTCAGACCTGGCTTGCGGGGAGGCTGGACTGGAGTGCTGATCATCATTGCGGTATTTGGTATCTTAATTCCAATTCAATCCGGACGCGAATGGGTCACCGCTCCAACAACCGTTCTTATGTGGGCTTGGCTGCCATTCATTCTGGTAAACAGTGTTGTGGCTGATTCCTTTGCAGGGGAACGTGAGCGGCATACACTGGAAACACTGCTTGCTTCCCGTCTCTCAGACCGGGCAATATTGATCGGAAAAATAAGCTCAGCCATCGCTTACGGATGGGGCATCACCTTGATCGGCGTTATGGTCGCGTTAGTGACGGTGAATGTCTCTCAGGGTGCTGGCGAATTTCTATTCTTCCCTCCTTTGATCGGTCTGGCGATTTTAAGTTCATCATTCCTTGTCGCCTGGTTAGCCGCGGGTTTAGGGGTTATGGTATCCCTGAAGGCAGCTTCTGTTCGTCAGGCTCAGCAAACACTTAGCGTAGCATTCTTAGCCCTCTTTGTACCACTCTTGCTCTTGCCCCTGCTGCCTGAAAATCTTCAGGTAACTGTACAGAATGGTCTCAGCGGCATTGATCTCCAGTTGGTCATTATTCTAGTGACGATTACCCTCCTGCTGATTGATCTTGGATTGCTGGCCGCAGCTTTCCGGCGGTTCAAGCGATCTCAGCTGATTATCACCGGCAATTGACTGGGACATGTTCATCAGAAACTACCCACATGAGAGAAAATTATCCCAATAATAAACACCCAATTACAAACCCAATAATAAACCTTGACGCCCTGCAGCTGATGCGATATAGTTAATGACGCATTGCGTCAAATAATTAGTAAATCAGGAGGTTAACTGATGGCGACCAATAACGAACCAGAAGTTGTAGAATTAAGTGAAGAGGAAGTAGTGGTTGAAGAGACTTCAATCCTGGAAAGTCTACGGCGGGTACTTCTCGCCAGTGTCGGTGTGGTTGCCCTGACCATCGAGGAAATCGGTGAGCTGGTTGATAAACTCGTTGAGCGGGGAGAGATTGCCGAACAGGAAGGCAAAAAGCTGGTCAGTGAACTTAAAGAAAAGCGCAGGAAGAAAACCGATCAAGCTGAATTTATTGCCTCCGACCGGATGCGTGAGATGATGGATAAGATGGACATCCCCTCAAAATCTGATATCGAGGAATTGAGCGCAAAAATAGCCGACTTATCCAAGAAAGTGGATGAGCTCAAGAAAGCCAAAAGCTAAATTTCTTCCCAAGAGAAATAAAAACTTATGCGCTTGGAGAACCCGGCTGGGTTTTCCAGGCGCATATTCCATAGCAGCTAAATTTTCGAATTCGCCAATCAATCAAATTTCGACCGGCCTGAGCGAAACACAGACCAGGATAAGCGAAACGCTAAGAAAAGCAGCGCAAAAAATGCGCCAACAATAATCCAGGTTAATAACCCCCAGGGCCAGGCGTAATCGAGGCGCGGTAATAGTAATGCCAGCGCTACAACCAGGGCAGCAACCAGAACACTGAAGATAATGCGGTTTATCAACTTATCGATCATGTTGATCGTTGGTTCTAGTTGTGGTAATTCTGCCTGGACAGTTAGCTGACCACGTTCCACTTGATCCAAAATTCGTGACGTTTTGCGTGGCAGGATGCTGGCAAAATCCTTCCAATCCAATGCCATGCGGATCACATCTGGTCCCCAGGAAGATGGCATCCACATGCGGCGGAATAATTTACCAATATAGGGTTGGGCGGCCTCATAGATATCAAAATCGGGATCTAATTTTAGCCCCACACCCTGCATCATGATCACCGTTTTCATCAACAGATAATAATCAGTGGGAATATAGAGTTTATATTCATATAAAATTGGCTGAACTGCTTTGGAAATTTCCTGGGCATCAATTTCATAAATTGGTAAACCATAATATCTGGTCAGGATGCGTTTAATGTCACGTTCTAATCCAAACCGGTCAACATGGTAATTGGCTACTCCCATGCGCTGGAGCTGATCAACGATACCCTCTGCGTCCAACTGCACCCCCGCTATGAACAACCGCGCCAGATTGGCGCGATCTTTTTCGTCTAATCGTCCAACGGTTCCAAAGTCGAGCACACCGATGACTTCCCCTGGCAAAATCAGCATGTTGCCTGGATGTGGGTCGGCATGGAAGAAACCATCAATTAATACTTCTTTGAGGGCGAAATCGGCGGCATAGCCTGATAAGCGCTTAGGGCTGTATCCAGCAGCTTTAATCGCCTCAATGTTATCAATCTTTATCCCCCGCAGGCGCTCCATGACCAGCAAGCGTCTGGTGGAGTACTCCCAGAATATTTTCGGGACATACAGGTGAGCCTCATCCTCAAAATTCTTACGGAAGCGGTCTGCGTTCCAAGCTTCACGCCGGAAATCCAACTCGGTGCGCAAAGCAGAAGCAAATTCTTCAGCCAGGTCCCCCACTTCAAATCTTGAGGCCGCTGAGATGCGCTGCTGAGCAGTCTGCGCCAGGTCATAGATGATATCCAGATCCAGGTTTACTGTCTTCTCAATATTTGGCCTTTGGATCTTAATCACCACTTCTTCCCCACCAACCAGGCTAGCTACATGAACCTGAGCTAATGAGGCAGAAGCTATAGGAACCGGATCAACCTGTGCGAACAAATCATTTACTGATGCTCCGAGCTCGGTCTCAATCACTTCCCGGGCTTCCTCCCAGGAGACAGGTGGGACCTCGTCCTGAAGATAACTTAACTCCTCTAGATATTCTGGAGGCAAGACATCAGAACGGGTGCTCATAATTTGTCCAAACTTGATGAATGTAGGCCCCATATCCTCCAATGCCCGCCGCAAACGACGGGGGTTGGTCATTTCATCGCCTGGAATGTCTCTCCGGCGTCGCCACCTGCGGGGAATATTGAGGCGATCACTCATGCCCATTTGCGCCAGAAAAGCCCCAAAACCATAGTCAGCTAAGATTTCGACAATTTGACGGTAGCGGCGGAGATATCGTGGTCTGATCAGCATTGGATTATTGAAATTTCGAGAAGCGAATGCGTGCTAAATCTCGTGAAAATTTACTTCGTTATTTCCCAAACCTGCACAATTTGGCACTAACCGATTCTATCACAGGATGGTTTCAAGCCCTTGCAAACCTGGATCGCTCGCAGCCTCAAATTACCAGATCTTCAATATACCAATAGCAGATGCTTTATAATCAATAATTCGATAAACTGTCAAAGGCAAAACCAAAATGCTGACCATTAAACGCTACCCAAACAGAAAATTCTATGATACGGAAGAGAAACGGTACATCACACTTGATGATATCAGTGACCGTATCCGTGATGGACGGGAGATACAGGTCATAGATCAGGGTTCAGGAGAAGAGATCACCTCCATCGTCTTGACTCAGATCATCTTTGAACAAGAAAAGAAACAATCTGGATTCGTGCCGCGCTCAGTACTAACCGGACTGGTTCAAGCTGGCGGCTATACCATGGGTCGCATGCGCAGTGCGCTCGCCAACCCCCTCGAATTACTCAAACAAATTGACGAAGAGATCAACAACCGTATTGATCTGCTGATCAAGCAGGGTGAGCTGGCAGAGGATGAAGCCCGCCGCTGGCGCGATAAATTGCTCTCAGATGACGAACAATCCAGCCAAAAACCAGAACTGGATATGGATGAATTCCAGCGCTTATTAGACGAGCGAGGTGTTCCTTCCAAAAATGAACTCGAATCCCTCTCCCAACAGCTCGAAGTACTGATGGGTAAATTGGATGCCTTGGATGGGCATCCTGACCTTGAAAAGTAACCTTTTGCACCCTGAAGGCATCTAATGATTAGCGATAAGGAACAGAAGACAATTTCTCTTAAAGCTCTGCGGGATGGTGACCGGGAAGAATTTGCCCGCTTGGTTGAGGAATACTCCCCCTTGATCTATCGTTTAGGGTTGAAAATGCTCAATAATCCACAAGATGCCGAAGATATCCTCCAGGAGACATTCATCAAAACCTATAAGCATATTGGTAAATTTGATGGACGGTCAAGTATCTCTACCTGGCTATACAGGATTGCGACCAATGAAGCCCTGATGTCTTTACGCAAAAAGCGCCCGGAGACCGTCTCATTCGATGTTCCATCTACTTACGAAACAGAACCTCAAGAGCCGCTGCAGATCGTGGATTGGTGCTGCCTCCCGGAAGAAGAATTCTTAACTGCAGAAGGACGAATGCGGTTAGATGAAGCTGCTGAACAGCTTCCAGACAGTTTACGGGTGGTCTTCGTACTGCGCGATATCGAAGGCTTATCAACCCGGGAGACTGCAGAAGTGCTTGATATCAGCGAAATGGCGGTCAAAACACGGTTATCACGCGCTCGACTGCGCCTTCGTGAAGATCTATCGACATATTTTGGAAAACTGGTGGCTAAGGAATAATTTATGCACAGGCACGAAGATTGTCGACAGCTGCTAGATTCGCTCTCAGGTTTCCACGACGGGGATTTGCCCCAGGAACTGTGCGACGAGATTGAACTGCATATGAAGGATTGTGATAACTGCCGGATCGTTGTGGATACATTGGGTAAAACGATATCCCTTTACCAATCCTCTTCAGAAGAAGTCCCCGTTCCAGAAGATGTTCGCCAGAGACTTTATCACCGCCTGGATTTGGACGAGTTTCTGAAATTGTAACCATCTCCACTTTCTCGCATCTAATCCTATGATGAAAAGTTCCAGTACTCAGCTTGAGGATCTGCCTTTCGTAATCTTGCATAGCAAAGGCGTTACCTCACCCGCGAAATTCGAAAACACAACTGCTGAGCTTCGACCAAAGGATGCCTGCCCTTTTTGCTGGACTGGTCACCTGGAATACAACGGAATGCTAAATTTAGAATGCCGTGAATGCGGGTATACAGTCGCTGGATGTTTTACCTGATAACCGTATGGTGATACCTCGGTGAGGTATCCAAACTAGAAAATATCTTATGGAGAACAATATACAGTGGAAGCATTACTCAATGAAGAGATCACAAGTCAAGTAATAGAAGCTTTTACAAAATTAGATCAGCCGGTTGAAGTGCTCTTTTTCGGTCGCCAGGAAGATTGCGAGTACTGCGATCAAACCCTGCAGCTGGTGGAAGAAGTTACCGCCTTATCGGATCAAATATTTCTCAGCCGATATGATCTTGAAATCGACGCAGACCTGGCAGAGCAGTTTAATGTTGATAAGACCCCTGGGCTGGTAATTGCCAGCCGGGAAAACGGTCAATTGGTCGATTATGGTGTCCGTTTCGCAGGCGTCCCCGCTGGTCATGAGTTCTCTTCTTTGATCCAGGACATCATCCTGGTATCGGGACGCGATTCAAAATTAAGCCAGCAAACTCGTGAGATGCTCGCCGATCTGAAAGAACCCGTATCCCTGCAAGTGTTTGTCACCCCAACCTGCCCCTACTGCCCACAAGCGGTTATCTTAGCCCACCAAATGGCGATGGAAAGTTCCTTGGTTCAGGCAGAGATGGTGGAAGCGACGGAATTCCCCGATCTCTCCAGCAAGTATAGAGTTAGCGGTGTCCCGCAAACGACCATCAATGAAGGTGCTGGACACGTGGTCGGGGCAGTACCTGAACTGCAATTATTTGCTGAGATCCTTCGCTCGATCAATGCCAACTAGAACCAATTCATCCGGGCAAAGCAAAAAATACCGCATATTTGCCATGGTACTGATCGGGGGCGGCCTGTTGATCGTAGGTATTGTCGCTTTGGTACTGCTGCCAAAAACCACATCCCCAAACAATGAACCAGAGGTTGCTGTGAATGCACCAGCCAGAGTGGATTTCCCTGCCCCTGAACTTCAGCTGCACGACCTTAGTGGTCAAGCGGTCTCTTTGGCTGATTATCGCGGGCAGGTTGTGCTGGTCAATAATTGGGCAACCTGGTGCCCCCCATGCCGCCAGGAAATGCCCATCCTGGATGCCTACTTCCGCGATCACCGCCAACAGGATTTCGCTATCGTGGCGATTGACGCTGGAGACCCGGCTGATGTTGTGACCGATTTTGTCCAGCGTTATAATATGAGCTTTCCAGTTTGGGTCGACCCCAGCAGCTTGGCGCTGAACAGCTTTCGTAACAATTACCTGCCCAGCTCCTACCTGATCAACAGGGGTGGACAGGTGATCATGGTCTGGAGCGGAGCTGTCACGCGCTCATCTTTAGAACAAAACATAACCCCGTTACTAAAGGATTGAATATGAACGCAACAGTAAACTGGCACAGGGGATTAACTTTCACCGGTCAAGCAGATTCAGGCTTTTCGGTTCCGCTCGGTGGCAGCCCAAGCGCAGGTGGAGATGCAGATGGTTTCCGCCCCATGGAGCTGATCGCTGCTGGCTTAGCTGGATGCACCGCCATGGATACCATATCCATCCTGCAGAAGAAACGCCAGGATGTTACTGCTTTTAAGGTCAGTGTTTCCGCAGAACAGGCTGATGAACACCCGCGGGTATTCACCCACATCCAAATTGATTACCTGATCACCGGACATGGAGTAGATGAAAAAGCGGTATTGCGCGCCATCCAGCTCTCAGCGGAGCGCTACTGCCCCGCCCAGGGGATGTTATGCCAAATCGTGCCGATCGATCTCGCATACCAGATCTTCGAAGCAGGGGATAATGGGGATCGCCAACTGGTCACGAGCGGGGAATATCGAAAGGTTGAGAGATAATTTCCAGTTCTCTTATATCTCTTCAGCCAGTTCCACAAATCGCTTATAGGGGATGGCTACCCAGCTCTCAGCCTGGAAAGCACAGGTTTGGAGGCTGACCAGTGAAACCTTGGCTGCAGTCTCTACATCAGGCGCTTCGTAGATATCGAGATAATCGTATGGACCCAGTAAGGCATAATGGGCCACAAAGTTTACCTGCGGGCATTTCTCCTTGACCTGATCCAGCCAAACCCTATCTAGTTTTTCCTGGATTTTGAGATTTCCGGCGCCAGCTTGGTCATGAGAACGAAGGTTTGCATGGTGACGTCCAATTGAATTACATGAGGTATGTTTAAACGCGAATTATTTTACATATACAACCAGTATTCATTACCTGCCAATAAAGCTGCTTCAGGTATCAGAAGATGGAGATAAAACTTAGGGGACAGCGTGTGGAAGACCTACACTCCAGTATGATGGGTGAAATAGTTTTTCTCATATCTACATTTGATCCTCGAGAGAAGTGGCATAACCATCCCGTGTTTTCTTAGTAAACATTTATCGCGGAATCAGGACCGCACACATTAAATGATCCCCTGTTGTTTTTAGTATTTTATTGGTTTGTGAAACTTGTATGGAGAATCTTTTTCTCTTACCTGCGACCCAGGTCTCGCAGCTGCTGGCTGATCTCTTTCAGCTCCTGGTCCCGCTCTGGGGAAGCTGCTTGGACGATGAGCGTTTGCCGCTTGGCAAGTAAGTCTTGCAGGTGCTCATGTGCATCTGCAGTCGGGCCAACAACCACCTCATGATCTGGCAAGATCGATTCGGCGTCCCTGACCACGCGCACACCATAACCTCCCAAACCCACTCCGGCCATCGCCAAACCACAAAACACCATGATGAGAGCCATCCCGGCTCCAGCTCCATATCCCACCAACCAGCCAAAATTGGCCGATAAAAAGCTGGGTTCACTCATGGCTGGCTCGAAGACCAGATCTGCCAGTGGTCCTACCAGGAGGGTGGCGATTGGGACTACGAACCAGGCGATCATTCGCCGGGTAGCAAACACCCGCCCCTGTAAATCAGCTGCTACTTTTGCCTGCCAGATGGCCTGGTTTGAACTGTTAATCAAGGGCACCATACCAGCCCCAATGAATGAGCCGAGAGCCCACATTGGCAATCCGCGTCCGATGCCCATTATAGTCACGCCAAATAATCCGGAGATAAACCAACCGGTCAGCACCCCATGGACTTTCTTTTTTGTGCCACCCCAGGCGCTCATTATTAATCCGCCCACCACCCCCCCAACGGCACCCGCCGTTTCTACACTGGCAAATATCAGGGTGTTGCTGTCGGTGCGCGCCAGGACCATCGGCGCCAGCAAGGTGTAGGCCATTGTCGCAAAAAAATTGCCGATCATAAAGATGGTTTGCAAACCCAATAAACTCGGGCGTTTGAAAATATATCGAAACCCGTAGGCGGCTTCCTTCCATATGCTGCCCCGGCTCTCAAGACCTTCTTCTGTCGCCTCCGGCTGCGGGATCCTGACGATCAGCAGTGTTCCAATGGCTACCAGGAATGTCATAATATCGATGGTCAGTATTCCGCCCAGCCCGATGAATGGCAGCATGGCACCCGCCAGAAGGGGAGCAAAGATTCCGGAAGTATTGCCGGCCAAATCATTCATTGCATGGGCACGCGCGTAATGTTTCTTGGGCACGATCATCGTAATAGCAGCCGAATACGCGGGCCATTGGAAGGTTTGAAATATCCCGGTGATCGCATTTGCTGCAAATATATGCCACAGCTCCAGCTGTCCGGTCAAGAAAAGCACCAGAATACCGATCGTCGCAATCCCAGATCCCAAATCGCTGATCATCATCATTAATTTGCGGTTTGAGCGGTCGACGATCGCCCCCGCAATCGGACTGAAGATCAGCAATGGTGTAACATGGAAGAAGCCAGCCAGTGCCAGGGCGGTTGCCTTTCCGGTCAGCTCATAAGCCCAAATCGTCAAAGCAAAAGCAGTCATGCTCGTGCCAAGCAGCGATACCGCCTGGCCAACCCAAACGATGCTGAATGCGAACATACCACTTGGGCGTTTATTAATCATAGTAATGCGTCCCATTTATCCGGTAATGATTTAAGGTGGTTAATTTTACTTTATCCAATCGATTTTAGATCTGGTTAAACAGTTCGAGCGCGCTGACTTGGTCAGTGCGCTCGACGGATGAATTATCCGCATG
Source organism: Anaerolineales bacterium (assembly GCA_035529195.1). Classification (GTDB taxonomy): domain Bacteria; phylum Chloroflexota; class Anaerolineae; order Anaerolineales; family UBA4823; genus PFL25. The sequence goes on along the minus strand of DATKXE010000527.1, from coordinate 4,590 downwards.
AATTATCGTTTCACCTTCAATCACAGGTGAATGAGTTAGGTACTCGAATGCCTAATTCCCATTGACCACGCCAACCGGACACAGTTCCATATTGGTCATATAAACCTTGAACTGCTCAGTCGAATCGATGTGCAGTGATCCACCCGTAGGAATACCATTCGCTTGCCCGAAAACTGCATTGGTTTGCGAATGGCGCCCCTCGATGGGAACCACTAGATTATCCACGTAGGAATAGAATTTATAACTACTGTGCACACGCAATGGTTCGGGGTAAAAGAATTCCAACACAATCATCTGCGAATTTGTCTGATAATCCTGATAGGTTTCTTCCGACATGGTCAAAGAATCCCATCGCTTGCGACCGGACATACTCTCATTCATGATTTGTTTTAATTTCGAGAAATGAAAAGTACCAGGTTCGATATCAATCGACTCACCGTAGCAGTGAAGCACAATCGCATTGGGTGTCTCATTGAAGCTGCTTGAAAACCACAGCCAGTCTCCAGTACCAAATGAGATGATGGCATATATGACCAGCGCAATGGCCACCACAACAATAACGATTAGATTAATTATCGAAGGCTGATTTCGTTCGCCTACATGCTGCATGCTATCTTCCTTTCCAATAATTGGGTTGCTAAGAGTGTTGATTATCCGCGTGTCTCGTTTTTCGAATACCAATATGAATACTAAATTTAGAGGAACAGGGTTCACCCATTGGGTTGATTCTTCAAGATTGGATTTTTGCTTTCATAAATCATTACTTCGATCAATCATTCCCACAGCTTCTTCCACGCTCATCTCCCCACGCTCTATGCTCTCGAGGATCTCTGTGTGGGTAAGTTTTGAGATTTCCTCATCCAGAAGGTCTTGTGCCGCACCAATCTCTTCTGAACTCGCAATGAATAAATCACCCGAAACGCTGTTATGGTGGATCTCTACACCACCATTCAGGATCGTCATACTGTGATGATTCCTTGAATGGTCAGTCCATGAAACTGGTAAAGATGTCCTGATGTCCCCACTTATACTCGAAGATGAAACTGACGCTCCGCTTAACGGATTAATTTCCAATTTGATATCCCCGGAGACGGAATTAAATTCGTATGGACCTTCCCCAAGAGGGGTATCAAGCATAATGTCACCACTGACAGTCTTTCCTCTCAGTTCAGGAATATCACTCTTCTTTAGATGGATATCTCCAGAGACTGCCTCTAGACGGGCGGCAGCGCTAATACCCTCACCTTGAACGTCTCCACTCACTGTTTTAATTCTTAGTTCACCAGATAGCGAACGACAATCAAGATCCCCACTGACCGTGGAAATATCCAGGTCACCCGAAATGCCCTCAATCCTGGCAGCATTGCTCACCCCACGGACCTTCAGCGAACAATTCCTGGGAACTCGAACATCATATTTAACTTTGCAAGGAACGAATTTTCCGAATATTCGCAAACCAGATTTATCATAGCGGGTACGAACTACGACCTTTCCATCGCTGTCTTGAGATATCTCGATGATGGTATTTTCTGTATCTCCTGATGACATACTTTTTTGAGCGCTGATCGCGATGACATTATCTTCACCGGGCTCGATATTCACCTCTCCGCGGATATTGGAAATAGTCAGGTAAGCTGAATCAGGGCATTCGAAAGTTTTAGTAATCGTCTCTTCTTCCATCTCCAGGCTCCCTTAATTACTCAATGAAGATCTCGACGTGCTCTCCATCTTCCTCATCAATGACATCGACCACCTTTCCTTCAACTCCAGATTGCAGCATCTCCTTCAACTGCGCAAAGTCGAGGTCAGCGACCTCAGGAGCATATTGAGCACCAATCTGCAAGCCCCATTCCATCAACCCAAAGGGGATATTGACACTGACCTTGGTTTTTCCGCTGACTAAATCCGTAACACGCACGCGGAACCAGCGCGGTTCACCCGCGGTCTTGGCTGATGAAACCCGGGAATGTTTTTCGGTATCACCTAAAGCCGATAATAATTTTGCACCCTCTTCGGCGCTGATCTTACCTTCCCGAATCATATTGAGTATTTTCATTCTTTCTTCTGTGGTTGCCATTTCCAAACCTCCTCAGATCATCCGATGTAGATCTGTACTTTTTCTCCATTATCACCATCATCAACTTCAATATAAAAAGGAGTTTCAGGTGTAGTGCTGTTTTCAAAGGATTCAATTAATTGATCGAAATCGAGGCCAATCTCGTTGACTTTGGGTATGAATTGTCCAAACGTGCGCATAAACCAGGCCGCAAAGTGTAGGGGTAATGGAAAGCTAAAAGCGATCGTCTGCGGCCATTCACCGGGTTCTTGCTTCACCCTGATATGCAGCCAGCGAGCCGAGCGGCTTCCCCAAGCCATCGCAATCAAGGCAACACCCAATAAGAATGGTAGCCAGGTGCAGCCAAACCAAAAACTGAAACCTGTCGATTGGTAAGACCACAACATCAGCAAACTACCGATGACAGTAACTCCAACTCCGATCCACAAAGGAATCACCCACCAGCGTTTCCACTTCTCAATATTCGGTTGAAAAACATTTTCGATGACATCACCATCCAGTGATCCAAACCCGTCTTCATCGCTTCGGGGAACCGCTCCTCGACCAGCACCATTCGCCTCATTACCCGCGTCAGCATCAAAATCTGTCTCCAAACGATCATCTGCATCGAGTGCCTGCAGTAAGCGAGCGCCATCCGCAGCGGTGATCACACCGCTTTCGATCATTTCCAGGATCTGGATGCGTTCATTTTTCTCGGTCATATCATTATCCTCACAGATTCTTACCTTCTAATGCCGCCAGTAGTTTCTCTGCTTCCTCCAGCGTAATGTTCCCTTGCTCAAGCATCTGCAAGATCATTAACCGTTCCTCTTCCGATACCGGTTCAGGGACACCTTTTGATGGCATTGGTTTCCTTTCCAGTGGTTCTGGTCGCCGCCGGCGATCACGCGCCGCGCGTTCTGCTGCCCGCGCGTTTCTTTCCGCTCGCAGGCGAGCCGCCTCGAGCTTTCGCTGCATCTTCTCCTGTGAACGGCGGATTTTTTCCTGGGCGCGCCGGTTTGCTCGTTCGCTGGCTTCCCTGGCACGCTCTGCGATCCTTTCTGCTTGCTCAGCACTCAGGGCTGTCTTTTCCAGGGAAAATGAAAGGCTGTCCAGCTGGTGCTCTAATTCCTCTTCCATCATCTCCATCTGAGCCTCGATCTGGGAAGCGATCTGTTCATTAAGCGATTCGCTGATCAGTTCAAAATCTTCACCAATCTCGACCTCAAATTCTCCCATGTCCCAATCCGCAGGCCGACCTGCCAGGCTTAAATTACCAGCAGCGCCGATAGTGATTTGCGCATCCCCTTCTCCCAGGACCAGCTCGAAGGGTGCTTTAATTGGCGTCGGGACTTCTACATCCGGAATTCTGATGCTGATATTCGATCCACGCGTAATGCCAACTTTTACGCTCGCATCGCCTGGCAGCCTGCAAGATAGATTCCCTTTGGCCTGGAATTCGTAGCTGCTCTCGGGAGATGGATCTAAATCGACACTCACATTGCCGCGCACCTGAGCCCTGGCATTACCATCGATTTCCTTCAGAGATAAATTTCCAAGAATACTCTCTTCAATCATCAGATCACCCTTAATATCACGAACCGAGACGTTTCCTTGGCAATTTTTCAGTTCAAGATTCCCGTCGATGTTCTTGGCACTGAGATTCCCGCTGAGCATACCAATATCCACATTGGCTACGCTGCGCAGAGATAAATTTCCTGAAATGTGGGAGACAGTTATCATACCTTCAATAGATTTAATGCTCGCATCCCCTTTGATATGAACATCCTGAAAAACCGATCCGTATGGTACCTTTAAACTGACATTACTCGTGCAATTAATGCTGATTACATCCTCTTGAACATTCATAACCAGATCATCTGGACTCGAACATTTAGCAACCACCTCTCCCTTATCCCAACCTTTCACCGACAAATTGCCGGAAATATTCAAATCAAGCCTGGGTGTCTCACTCGTTTGCACAGTTCTCGAGTCCATCGCCTTAATCCTCCCCTTCTTTCAGCACGCTCATCGCATCCTCGTAGGTGATCTTGCCCTGCTCTAAATCTTCCAGTACTTTCCGGCGTTCTACATCACTCATCCCAGGTTCTTCCCCTCCCGGTTCATACCCCAGGGCGCGAATGACCTCATGTAACCGGTTGCGGATGGTCGGGTAGGACAAACCAATCTCGTCTTCCATGCGGTTGATTTTGCCCTCGCAACGAATGAATGTCTCCACAAACCCCAGCTGCTCTGGGGTCAAAGCTTCAAACGTGCCATGAACAAAACGACCTTCGATTGTGCTGTCACAATCGTGGCACTGCAATCGGGTGACGAGGATTTCGCCATTACATATCGGGCATTTATTAGGTAAAGTTTGCATTGATATTTTCCTCTCGTTTAATTCTGAGTGTAGATCCCTGCAGAATTATCTTCAACAGGAGCACTGGAGACTCTCTTCATCCACGATCCGCTATCGATCAGCACATCACCAAATCGACCGATGAACTTTCCCCACACACCATAGCGCTGTA